>NZ_JBBCZC010000044.1:0-28296 GCF_037144575.1 Sporosarcina sp. USHLN248 | reverse complement strand
TTGGGTAAAGGATCTTCTTGTTCTTTTTTCGGTCATTGTAGTCTCCTCATTTCTATTAGTTGTATTCTACAAGACCTTAATTTTTCTGTCCATCTAAGTGTAGCCTATCCAGGTGTCACAGTTCCATCTCGCGGCTGAGGAATATGGCTATTAAACAGCCGTAAAGAAAATAGAAATTAAACAAAGCGAAGATACACCGACGAACTACAATTTCACCGCTACTGTTGAGTATGAAAAGGGCGGAGAATAAAAGCTTGAAGAGAAGTCAAAGGAATTGCGATTGTCCGTCCAGAAGGGATTGCAGAAATAACGTACCAAGGTGACAAGGAATTTTTAACAAAGCTATTGAAGAATGAATAAGAGCATAATAGACGGCGCGATGTGGTCGTACAATGAATCGTTGTGCAAAACATCTTGCCGTTTTTTGTGGTAACGATGATGATTTTTTCCTGTATACTCGAGTAGAAGGGTTGGAATATGAACCTATCAACAGGGGGAGGTCACTATGTTTATAGGAACAATATTTTTTAATGTCATCATACCAATATTAATTCTGATTATGATCGGAGCAGTATTGCAAAGAAAGTTTTCATTTAATTTACGGGCGATTTCGAATTTGATTACATATTGTCTTATGCCAGCTGCTGTTTTTATCAATCTTTATGAGACAGAAATTGACGTCCAAGTCCTTTTGGAAATCATCGGATATTTAATTGTCTTCAGCCTATTATTAATTGCTGTAACCATTTTATTGGGAAAGCTGCTCAAGTTAGACAAAGGGGAATCAGCAATCTTTAAAAACAGCATTTCGCTTATCAATTCAGGGAACTACGGCATCCCGGTGAGTCAACTGCTGTTTCAGGCAAATCCTTTAGGCATATCCATCCAAATTATAGTGATGGTATTCCAAAATATTTTAACGTATACATATGGGTTATATAATTTAATTTCCGCGACGAAGTCGGGACTGGAAATATTGAAATCTCTGTTAAAAATGCCGATTATACATGCTATGCTGCTCGGCGGCTTGTTGAATTGGCTGCATGTACCGATTCCAGGTCCAATCTATGCGCCAATAAGCCATCTTTCTGATGCTTTCTTGGCAATTGCACTCATTTTATTGGGCGCACAGCTCGCGCAAATAGAACTTCAAACGATTGTGAACCGAACGATTATTTTAAGTAGTGTCGGAAGGTTAATCATTGGTCCTGCCGTTTCGTTACTACTTATTTTCCTATTTGGGATCGATGGCGTTGTTGCTCAATCGTTGTTCATCGCAAGCTCCTTCCCGACATCAAGGAATAGTTCTACGCTAGCTTTGGAATATGATATATGCCCGGACTTGGCTGCGCAAACTGTTTTGTTTTCAACAATTCTAAGCGCAATTACGGTTACGTTTGTTGTCTACTTGTCTACAGTTTTATTTGTTTAAATGAATCATGATTATTGAAACGGTGATAGGTTAAACATATCACCGTTTTTCTATATCCAATTACAAAGAATGAGTGGGGTGAAAAGATGGCGTGTTCTGTTTTGACCTGCAATCCTTTTCAGCAGCTTGATTGGTCTTGGCGGAATTACGGAAATAATAGATAGGCATCATTCTATTTGTCATATATTACAAAGAATAACAGTTTATTAAATTTTTGAAAATGATAGAATAGAACAAAATGTATAAAGTGGGTGATACAAATGACTATCGGAACGATTATCAAAACAGAGCGCCTTCGGAAAAATATGAAGCAGGAAACTTTGGCGAAAGAAATATGTTCGATTTCTCACTTGAGCAGAATTGAAAACGGGAAAATCGATCCAAGCAAGGAGTTATTGCGGAAGCTTTCGGAGAGACTCGGTGTGCCGATAGTTGATGATGAAAGTAAAAACGTGGAAATAGAGCATCTGCAAGAACGTCTCGAAACAATCATTAATTTACGGGATCAAAAAGGCGCAGCACAGCTAATGGAAGAGTTAAATATGTTGTTGCTTAAAGTGCCCGTTGAAGTGGCGTTACGAATTGACTTGGAGTTGATGCTCATAAGAGCGCAATCAGTCCTGCATAAGCAAGAAGAAAATATACTACAAGCGTTAGCCAAGTTCACTGAAACTGACTTAACACCAATCCAAGCATTCCGCGTTCAACAAATTAAAGGAATGGCTAGTTATGGAGTGGGTGAATTGAAAGTGTGTCTGGACTGTTTTTCAGAAGCACTAAACTTAATGGGGATTCTTCCGCTCTCTAATTTTGAACGAGCCGATTTTTATTATGTTTTATCGATTGCATTAATGGCTGATGGGCAGAAATTTGAGGCATTAGAAAAAGCAAAGGAAGCATTGAATTTTTTTCAGTCAATAATGGTAGGCCGTAGAGTAGTGGAATGTTATCTGGTTAGTGGAGTTGCCTATAAACAGATCGGACAAATGGATCGTGCACTTGAAACGTTTCAGCTAGCTGAAAAGGTGAGTCGCCAGTTAGATTTGCAAACTTTCCTTGGAGTGATTTATCAAAATATAGGGGCTGTATATTCGGCTATCAACCATACGGACTTGGCCATATCGCATTTCCTGCAGGCAATTACGTGCAAAAAGCAACCGGAGCAGCAAGTTTATTCCATGCTTTCTCTTCTAAATGAGCATGCCAAATTAGGGAATCGGAAAGATATTCGTCATTGGCTTGAAGAAGGATATCGCATCCTCCCTAAATTGAGTGCACCAATGCGCAAAAGATTTGAAACTCAATTTGATGTGTATCAAGCATTATATGAAGAAAATGATGAACGGATTGAAGTGTCCCTTTTAACTGCAGTTCGCTATTTTCAGAAAAGGAAGGATAAGAACCAGACAAAGCACTACTCTAAGAGATTAGCGGAGTTCTATGCATCTAAGCGTAAGTACAAAAAAGCAGTTGAGTATTATCGACAGATAGTTGAGTGAGGGGGTGGTGTATTGGGTTACTGGTAATCGTGTTTGTCTTATCGAATCAAATTGATATCAAAGCAAGTAATGAGGGTAACGAAGAGCTGCCAAGAATGTCGGAAGAAATTGAAGGCTCTGTATAAGCGTAATATTTTTCTCTCTTATGCTTGGTTTACGCTTGCGTAAAATATGTTTTATGGATGCGAATTTGTTCGATAAGGTTAAATAAAATGAGGATGACTTAGCAATTTATTTTTTGCTTCATTAATGGTTTTTACTACTAATTTTAGTTTTCGGGGGAGTTTGTCTGAAATTTGCGCAACTCACTACTGAAAATAAGTATTAATCAATAGTTTAATTGTTTGATTTGTGCAAAAAATAGTTATGGACAAACATGGTGGAATATGGAATGATTAAATTATAAGAATTGTCCGCCGATATTCTTAAATATGCTACAAGGAGCGTAAAAATAAAAAGAATAGCATTCACGTTCATGGGTGGAACTACGGACAGATTAGTAAAGTTGGCGTTTCTTAGTTTGGTGATGGCAATTGCGATTTTTGCTCAAGGTAGTCAGGTATCGGCGGATGAAGGTGCGACAAACTTCCAACCGAATAGTGTCGAAGACTATCCACGATCGATTGCTCACGCAGTAGTTGATGTCGGTTTTGCTATGCCGTACAAATATTTTGAAACAAAATATTATGGAGTTACGTACCGGGGATATTTACAATTTGATTACTCCATTGAACCAGGACTCAACAGATACTCTGGTACACTATACCGATATGACCTCCCTTACCCAATACCTCCTACTAGGCAACTGATCGAGCAAATCGAGTAAGAATGTGCCCTTCCTTTAATATGCTTAGGGGAAGGGCTTTGCTATATTAATCTGTATGTTTTCAGAAACTGTACTGTCAGAACTGAACCTAATAATTGAGCAACGGCATGAACGCTGAAGTGAGGGGTGTAGCGTTATGGGTTTATTGAAATTTGAAATGAAGAAGATGTGGCGGCAAAAGAAGCTTGTTTGGTTGCTATTGGTCGTGTTATTAAGTATCGGGGGTATCTTTTTTCAGAACTTTTCCGAGCGGGAGTCCGTGAAAGAAAGAGCCTTGGAAACAATTCACCCGTACTCGGAGGAGGTTGACGCACGGTACCATTTTTATAAAGGACTCGAATACGAAGATAATTTAGATGAAGCGATGCGGAAGCAACAAGAGCACATTGTTGAATTAGGAACAATCTTCTTTCGTTGGAAAGGGGCCATCCAAAACGGGGGATGGAGTGAAATTCCAGCCATTGAACAAGATTTCGTGGAGGCTGTAGCGTTATTTGAACAGGCAGAAGGTGGATTTAGTTCGCTGTATGGGTTGGAACGGGAGAAATTCATACAGAAAAATAATTGGCTTCTTGGGCATGAGCTTCCATATGTGGATGAAGAATACCCCCTTTCACCGGCTCTTGTAGCAAAGGAAAGTTCAAACCTTCTATTAAGTGTTGGCGGAATTTCGCTTCTCGTCCTTTTCTTTGGAAATGTTGTGACGTCTGAAAAAGAACAGCAGACTTGGTTGATGCTGAAAACACAGCCGATTGCCAGGTGGAAGCGCATCTTGGCGAAGTATGCAGGGGTGCTCATTGTACTTATTGCTTTTCTATTGATGGTTTTATCTGTCGGACTATTGATCCCTTATGCATTCGGTGAGCAGGCATGGAACTTCACTTATCCGCAACTTATCCAATATGGAGAGGAATTCACATTTATTTCAACAAGTGTGTTTTTGGCTCGGATTTTTTTGTTGTTTTTCTGTGTGGGCGCATTGGTTTTCAGTTTCGTCATGCTGTTGAGTACGCATTTCAGAAGCACATTTGCCGTTTTGGTGTTGACGGGGTTTGTTGGTGCTGTAGGTTATTCGGCAACGTTGGTGAATGAAGGAATGCAGGCGTTTTGGAATCCTTTTCATTTACTGAGCATGACGACGATTGTCTCTGAAACGGTGGATGGCTCGTTATTTTGGCTATATCCACTAGCGGCGGTCTGTTGGAGTGCGCTTTTGTTAGTGGCGGCTATGGTGTTGCCTGAAGGGGAGAGGGGATTATTCGGCGCATCGGATATGAAGAAGCCCTTTGATAAGGGAAGGACTCAACAATTCCGGAAGGTTTGGAACAGCACCTTGTTTGAGTGGCGGAAGTTGAAGCGGCACGGGTTGTTGAGGCAGGCCGTTATTGTGGTGGTGCTTTTTGTCGTAATCGGTTTCTTTTTGCTTGGGCAGATTTCGCAGAAGAAAGAGGCTGAGTATATAAAGGCATTAGATGAAAAAATAGTGAGCTATAGAGATGTAGTAGTGCCAGAAGCGGAAACGTGGGTTGCATTATCTGAAGAGAAATTGAAAGAAGCCGAAGCTACAGGCGATGAGCTTACAATATTATTTTCCAAGGAGGATGTTAAGCGAGGAGAAGAAGTTCTGAATTTCTACCAAAACGTTCTATTGAATAATGAAATGGGCAAAAGATCTTACGAGCAGGGAAATTGGCAATCATTTTATGAATATCAACTTTTCAATAATATGGTGACGAGCGGGGAATTAGTCCCAGAAGGTATCCACTGGGAACTTGGGCCATACAGCTATGTCATATTCGAAGCGAGCAAAGCAGAGAAGGAATGGCTAATGAAACATGATGTCCAACCGATCATATCAGGTGATGAAATCCCGACGATTTATGAAATTTGGCCAGACAAGGAAAAGAAAAAGGCGCATGTTGAGCAAAATCGAAAGATCGATAACAGCGGACTGTTTTCACTTTATCTGTACTTTGATAACTATGTCTATTTCATTCCAATAGTGCCTTTGCTATTCGTGTTGGGTGCAGGATTTGCAGGTGAGAAAGGGAAGCGTCCTACGATTCAAACGCTGCAGACGCAGCCGGTTGCTATGCGGTCGGTTTTCTTTGGCAAAGTGACTACGGCGGTTTTAGTAGGGATTTCCGTGTTAGTTGGCATCTTTGCATTCGTCCTACTCGTCGGCACGCTGTTCAATCGCTTCGGTGACTGGTATTATCCGATCTTCCATTACAACAGCAAAAAGGTAGTGGAAGCTGAAGGCTACACGGGGATGAGGGCGTTTGAAGGCGGTTTTGATTTTATGCCGTTAGGTGAATATGTGCTGGGCGGAGTGGCGCTATCCATCTGCATCTTCCTGTTTTTGATTGCGATGGTACATGTAGCCGGGCTTTTCATGCCACGCGCATTTGTAGTATATAGCAGTGTCGCGTTAATCAGTGGAGTTGGGTATTTCTTGAGTGACGGACTAGGCGATTACGCGCAGTTTTCCCCGTTCACCTATTTGGATATCGGCCGAATCGTCAATGGGGAAGTATCGACAGTGCTGAATAATCCGGGTGTGTCGGTGTTGAATGGGTGTTTCGTGCTTCTAGGTGCGGCGGTTTTATTAGTTGGAGTTGGATATGGTGTGTTGATTTTGCGGTCTAGGGTTGGCACGAGAAAAGGGAATGAGGTGTTGGCGAAAACAATGTAAATGTATTGGGCCTCAATGGCTTTGATAGAAGCATCCAGAGCATCAAATAGCTTGCTAAAATCAATTTTGCCAATTAGTTTTTTTGCTTCAGTGAAGGTCTTTAATACTAATTTATGTTTTTTGGTAAATTCATCTAATACTTGCGCAACTCATAGATGAATCTGTATTAATCAATAACTTGATTCAGACTGTAGACAAAGTATCTTTTTACTTTGTCTACAGTCCTTTTAAGGTTTGTAGTCATGAGATAGGTGTTTGCCCAGCTTGACTTGAAAACGCTTGTCAGACAAGGCGCGAAGTCGAGCGAAGACCCGAATAGAACTTAGGTTCATGAGGGGACGAGCGAGACGAGCAACGCAGTATGCGAGCGTTTGTCAACAAGCTGAATCAATAACTTGATTGTTTGATTATATAAAAAATGCAATAGCAAAACATGGTGGAATATGGATTGGTTAGATTATCGGAATCATCGGCCTATATTCTTAAATATGCGAGAAGTGTAAAAATGAGAAGAAAAACGTTCATGTTTATTATAAGTCTCATTGCAGTGTTTTCGGTAACTGTAGGTGTTCAAAATCAGTTCGTTTTGGCGAGCGAAGGCCAGCAGGAGATTGAGCTTTATCAAAAGAGTAAGCAGGTAACTGAGGAACTTCGATTTGTGGTGATTCCACCGAGACTTTACTTTTATAGTAGTGATGACGGGTATGAAGGTTACTTAGGACTTGTAAGCTATTTTTTTGATCATGGTTCTTAATAGAGTGTATGTGAAGAAAGGGAAAATCAGTTGAAGCAACAACCTAAAAGAAGGTGTGGTTATATGGGTTTACTAAAATTTGAACTAAAAAAGATCTTTCGGCAGAAGAAGCTGATTTGGTTGCTGGTCGTTGTCCTGTTAGGTGTGGGTTTTGTCTTTAATCAGAACTTTTCTAAAAAGGAGGCTATGAAAGAAAGGTATTCGGAGGTGATCCGACCTTATTCTGAGGAGGTGGACGGCCTTTATAATTTCTATAAGGATGGCGAATTAAAGGATAGACTGGACGAAGAGATGAAGCAACAGCAAGTGCATGTTATTGAAATGGGAACGATCATCTTTCGCTGGAAAGGAATTGTTCACAGTGAAAAGTGGGATGAGATCCCTTCCATTGAACAGGAATTTTTGAAAAGCGTGGAAGCGTTTGAGGAAGTGGAGGGCGGGTTCAGTTCGCTGTATGGACTGGAAAGGGAGAAGGCCATCCAAAAGAACGAGTGGCTTCTTGCGCATGACCTTCCTTATGTGGACGACGAATTTCCCCTTGCGCCTGCACTTGTCCTTAAGCAAAGTACGGATATTCTTTTAAGCGCTGGAGCGATTGTGTTCTTAGTGCTGTTCTTTGGCAATGCACTGACAGCTGAAAAAGAGCAGCAGACGTGGCTTACCTTGAAAACGCAGCCGATTCCAAGAAGGCAGCGGATTTTAATGAAGTTTGCGGGGAAGCTCTTCGTCATACTTGTGTTTATTCTCTTGGTCGCCTGTATCGGTTTGCTCATTCCTTATCTGTTCGGTGAGCAAGCTTGGCGTTTTGATTATCCGCAGCTTGTCCAATCCGGAGAGGTGTTCTCATTCATCTCGACATCGGCTTATTTGGCTCGAAGCTTTGTGCTGTTTTTTGCCGCAGGTGCGTTGGTATTCAGTTTCATCATATTATTGAGCACGCAACTAAAAAGCTCTTTTTCAGTTTTGGTATTAACGGGATTCGTCGGATCGGTCGGATATTCGATGACGCTGATGAATGAAAGTTTGCATGTTTTCTGGAATCCTTTTTATGTATTGAACATCCCAGAAATCGTCGCTGAAACGGTGGGCGGCTCATTTTGGGTCTTTCCTGCCGGTGCCATTGTTTGGAGTGTTCTCATCCTGGCAATAGCCATCGCATTGCCGGAAGGCGAAAGGGGCTTGTTAGGCGCGTCAGATGTGAAAAAGCCCTTTAATAATGGGAAAACCCTACATGTATGGGGGGTGCGGAATAGCAGCCTGTTCGAATGGAGGAAGGTGAAGCGGCAAGGATTGTTGCGACAGTCCGCCGTTGTTCTGGTCCTATTTGCTATGATCGGTTTCTTTTTGCTTGGGCAGATTTCACAGAAGAAGGAAGTAGAGTATTTTGCAGGGGTCGATGAAAGCATAGCAATGTACAAAAATTTCATGCTCGATTCTGAGCAAAGGCTTGCTTCGATTGATGAAGACCTGAAAGAGGCTGAGAAGTCAGGAGACGAAGCATTGATTAGGTATTACAAGGAGGATGCGCCGAAACAGTGGCAAATGATGATGGCGTATTACGGCGACATCCTTGCCAATTATGAAATGGGTAAACAAGCATATGAGAAAGGTGATTGGCAATCCTTTTACCGATATCAGTTATTTAACAACAGGGAGGAAAACGGGGAATTTCATAATGAATATATTAGCTGGAGAATTGGACCACGCAGCTATGTCTTGCTGGAAGCAAGCAAGGCTGAGAAGGAATGGTTGATGAAGCATAATGTTCAACCGATCATTTCCGGTGATGAAATCCCGACGATGTATGAGAGCTGGCCGGACAAGGAAATGAAAAAATGGCATGTTGAGAAGAATCGCAAGGTCGATAACAGCGGTCTGTTTTCGCTCCATTTCTACTTTGACAACTATGTCTATTTCATCCCGGTGCTGTTGTTGCTCGTTGTCACAGGTGCAGGATTTGCGGGAGAGAAAGGGAAGCGTCCAACAATCCAAACGTTGCAGACACAGCCGGTTATGATGCGGTCAATTTTCTTCGGGAAAGTGATTACGGGGGTCTTGGTGGGCGTTTCCGGCTTAGTTGGCATCTTTGCATTCGTTCTACTCGTCAGCACATTATTCAATCGCTTCGGAGACTGGTATTATCCGATCTTTCATTACAACAGTAAAAAGGTGGTGGAGGCTGAAGGATATACGGGAATGAGGGCACTTGAGGGCGGCTTTGATTTCATGCCGTTAGGTGACTATGTGTTGAGCGGAGTGGCGCTAACCGTTTGCATTTTCCTGTTTTTGATTGCCCTTGTGCATCTGTTAGGGATTTTCATTCCACGGGCGTTCGTTGTATATGGCTTTGCGGGGTTAATTTGCGGATTTGGTTATATTCTAAGCGACAAGTTAGGCGATTACGCGCAGTTTTCCCCGTTCACCTATTTAGATATCGGCCGGATCATCAATGGGGAAGTGTCAACGGTATTGAATAATCCAGGTGTGTCGGTGTTGAATGGGTGTTTGATGCTTGTAGGTGTATCGGTATTATTGGTTGGTGTTGGTTATGGAGTGTTGCATTTGCGGTCAAGGTATAGGGTGCGAAAAAAGAAAGAAATATTGGCTACGCTCTAAACAGAACAGACCTTTTTAGCTTGTATTGGAAAAGCCGAAACTTATTATCATAAGGCAACCATTTCCCGAATGAGCTGGGAAGGGCTGCCTTTTTGAATGTACTTTTTTGGTGTTTACATTACATCGTTTGTATAAAATGAATGAATTTGAGCGTAACCAACACTTATCCATTCTATCCTTGATCGTGGAAAAAGTAGCAAGCTTACTTATGCCCAAAAACTTATTAAGCGTTGCTAAGTAATTTTAAGTTATAGACACTTTTACTTTCGGTAAAGGCAATTGATACAATCGGCTTCGAATATGGAATTTCTACATACATTTCAAAAGAGCTTATTTACAGTCGGCGATTCTTGACTATAAAGAGTCATCATTTTCATTTGATCTAAAAAATAGCCTTTACTGTACCCTTTTTTGATAAATAACGTTTAGAATCAAAAATACTATCCCCGCCCCACCACGGAAACAAGCTTTCGATGACGAACGGATTGATACCAATGCTTGAATAAGATAAAAATCAACAATAGATCAACAGCATCGCCGCCATAATACATTAGCATGGCACCGATCCTTGCCTGTTCCTCCGGGACGCCCGCTGGTGGATATGCATAGATGAATTTTGACAGAATCCCATGACCGGCAAGCGCAATAATGAAGACAATCGTCCTGTATTTATAACTGAAACGATTGGAGACTGGATCGATATAAACCAAAGAGATTGTGAATAAATAGCCGGATAGGAAAACATGTATGTGAATGATGATGTGGAGATAGATGTTTGCATGCATCGCTGTATATAAATCGGTCGTATAAAGAAGCCATAACCCACCGATGTTTAAAAGGGAAGCGACAATCGGGTGGGTGTAGAATCCAACAAACGAACTTTGCAGCAATCTGCTAAGCTTCCTTGCTAAATGGACGTTGAGTGTGCGCAATACTAGTGTCATAGGTGCAGCGATTGCAATGAGAAGCGGAGCGAGCATGCCTAACAGTAAATGTCCTGCCATATGGGCTGTGAAATCGGAATGAGATAGGCGTGAGAGTGGGCCAACAATTGCCATCGCAGCAACGAGCACACCTGCTATAAATGAAATTGACCGGAGCATAGGCCATTTTCGAAGTCGTCTCCTTCTGTTTGTAATGACTACAGCCCCGATGTATAGCCCAATTGCAAGCAGAGCTGAACTACCAAAAAGCAGATCAGTCAATAGAAAATGAGCATCATGCATTAGCAAACGCTCCTCTCCCTTCACGCTGGTCACGTCTCGCATTAACAACCAAACCAATACCGACCAATATCATGACCGCTGCAGAAATATTCCACACTAGATCATACGGTAAAAGATCGACATTGTATCGAATTTGGTGGATGCGCATGATCTTATGCTGGACTGTTCCATCATAAAGCTGAAAAGCTCCGGCACCTAACAATTTTCCTCCCCACCACATCTTATGCCACAATGCGTTTCGCCTTCGTAGGTCGGCAACTAAGAATAACGCTCCAACAGTTGCAAAATAGCTGAATGCATGAAACAGGCCATCTGAAATGAGACCTACGGCGACAGTCGATTTATCATAAAACTTATGCCAGTGTAAAAGTTGATGAAATAATGCCTCATCGAGAAATGCAACAAAGCCTAATCCGAACAAAATACCTGACCAAAGGTTTCGACGCGCAAATGTCCCCCTGTTATTTGAATGTGCTTGCGTATTATGTATCGTCGTCAAACAGTTCCCCTCCAATGTAGATGTTATACAAAGTATAGCCGTACGGAAGGAGTGGTAATCTGCTACTTTCGATTGTATGTCTTCCTCTTCTATTGAGAATGCTGTATAGCGAATTAATCTAAAGGAGGAGAAAGTATGTTGAAATTAGAGACTGGGCTGGAGGGCCAAACTGCTTCATTCGGTGTTGTGAGCGATTGCATCCGGGAATTAGGTTATCATATGGGTGGAAACTGGGATTATGATCAAGGGTGCTTCGATCACATTTTGTGTCGGGAAGGTGGAGAAACAATCTATATCCGAATTCCTTTTGTCGTAACTGAAGGTATGCTTGATCATTATGAAGCTTCCATCAAATTTGGTACACCGTATATTATCAAGCATGTTGTTCATATTGGCCTTGACCGTGATGAAAGTTCACTATTGGATGCAACCGGATTCAGTCAATTTCAGCAACCGATTGATCAGGATGGCAAAATTATTGATAAAAACAGATGGATCCATGCAGGAGAAGTCGCTGTGAAAGAATTGATGGATTGTATGTATGCACAACACTTATTAAAATCGAGTTGAATTGAATCAAAAATCCACCTTAACAGCGGATGGTAAGGTGGATTTTTAATTTGTAAAATAAATAAAATTTTTAAACAAATTATGTTGTAACTATAGTAGAATGGAGATAATTGGATTTTATGAAACGATAGGGGGAGTTGTAAACATGATTTTATCCGTAACAGATGTGTACAAATCATATGGCAAGGAACAGGTGTTGAAGGGAATTACGTTTGAGATCGAGGAGCCTCAGATCATTGCGCTTGTTGGGCCGAATGGGTCAGGGAAGTCAACTTTGCTCAATATCATTACGAATTTGTTGCCTGCGGATAAAGGGAAAGTAACGGTTCTTGGGAAGAACAACCATGACCCGAATATTTTTCGGGAAATTTCATTTATGCAGGATAATACGGTGCTATACGAATATTTGACAGGGTACGATCATTTGCAGTTCATTTGCGATGTGCAAGGATTATCAAAGAAACAGTTGTTGAATACTGCAGACCGTATCGGTATTACGAGTTATTTGAATAAAAAGGTAAAAAATTACTCGCTCGGAATGAAACAGCATTTGCTGCTTGCAATGGCTGTCGTGAATAAGCCGAAGCTAATGATTTTGGATGAGCCGCTCAACGGTCTCGATCCGACAAGTGCGATTCGTGTGCGTGAGTTGCTCCTTGCGCTGCGCGATGAAGGAACGACAATCTTATTGTCTTCACATAATTTGGCAGAAATTGACCGGGTGACATCGTCAATCCTATTCCTGAAGAAAGGGAATTTAATAAAAGAAAATATGGCGGAGTTTGAGCAAGTGCGTTACCAAATTGCTGTAGATCAGACGGAAAAGGCTGTAAAGGCGCTTGCTGCAGCGGGTGTTCCTGTGGAACAAGTTGATAGACACTTGCATATTTACCGCCGCGATGTAGCTTTGGACCAGGTTTTGAAAATATTAGAGCATGAGAAAATTGTCATTGACGATATTGAAAAGAAAGTGTTCGGAACAGAGGAACGCTACCGTAAGATTTTTACAGAGGCAAAGGCCGATGAGCTTGTTGAAGTTTGAGCTGAAGAGCACCTTCAGATGAGCGCAATGAAAACTGATCGACTATACTCGGAACTTATGCCGTTGGACCGGGAAACCGATTAACGAAAGAGCAGAAAAAGCAATTTGACAGCCTGAACAATATGGCAACAGTGATCTTTCATTGGCAGAGCACAATTTATGGAAAGCGTTGGAACAATCCAGCGATTGGCATATATGCCGAATGCGTAATGTTGCTTGGATCAGGAGAGTTGCTAATAGCAATTGCTTATGCTGGATTGGGTTAGAGACTGAGGGCCGTGAAGAAAGGAAAGTCGGTTACAGCAATTCTATGAACGCTATAGGTGTGCATCATCAGCGGTTTATTAAAATTTGAAAAGAAATCTCGCGAAGAAAAAAGAAATTACCCATCCTTCAATTCGGCGCCCGTGTCGAATGGGTAATGTAAATCGATAATGCCTTAATTATTCTGACCACTCGGCTACAACCGAGTGGTTTATTAATTTAACCTTGAATGATTGATGATAGGAGCCTAGACTTTCTGAAGGGTTATCTTTTCGGTCTATAATCAAGCATTTGAAACATTTCATGCAATTCCTTTTCCGTTAAGTCGCGCCAATGGCCAATCGGCAAATTGCCAAGATGGATGTTCATGATCCGTGTGCGCTGAAGACGTCTTACATTGTAACCTAACGCTGAGCACATGCGGCGGATTTGGCGGTTTAACCCTTGTGTCAATGTAATGTTGAATTTTCGTGGACCTAATGGTTTCACTTTGCATGGTTTCGTTATCGTGTCGAGAATTTCAACGCCAGATTCCATGTTTTGAACGAATTCTTTCGTAATGGGGCGGTCAACAGTAACAATGTATTCCTTTTCATGGCCATGCTCTTCCCGCAGAATTTCATTGACGATGTCGCCGTCGTTCGTAAGAAGCAGCAATCCGTCGGAGTCTTTGTCAAGCCGTCCAATATGGAAGATGCGCAGCGGATGGTTGACGAAATCGACGACATTGCCTTCGATATGGCGTTCCGTCGTGCTTGTAATGCCGACGGGCTTATTGAGTGCGATGTAGACAAGCTGTTCCTCGGTCTTTACGGGTTTACCGTCAACGTGAACTTCATCACCGTGTTCAACTTTACTGCCTAATTCCGCTAATTGTCCGTTGATTGTAACGCGGCCATCTTCGATCCACTTATCAGCGCCGCGTCGGGAGACGATGCCAGCTTCACTTAAAAATTTATTAATTCGCATTGAATGTCACCTTTTTCGGGATTTCTTTTCTTTATTGTACAGCTTGAAAGAAGGTTATACAAAAATGAGTGATTTCATATATTATCGAAAGGTTGACAATTGATCGAATCCATAGTAAGGTTGGTACAACTTTTTTGTTCGGATCGGGTAGAGGTGCCGGGAGCGGTACCGCCCAAGAACAGATGAGCTGAGTTAAGAAGAGCATAGCTGAGAAATTGTAGAGTAAGAATAGTAGCATCGGATAAGCGATGATAGAGAGTCAGTGGGTGGTGGAAACTGGTTCGCGACCGATGTGAATGGACTTATGAGAGCTGCCTTTTTAGGCGGACGTTTTTCCCGCGTTATGGGAAGCGTCTTTTCAGACGCGCCGAGTGGAAGCTGTTTTCGTGTGGCTTCAAATAGAGGTGGCAACGCGTGATCCCTATAAAATGGATCTTCGTCCTCTGCAACTGGACTTTACTGTCCTTTTGCAGAGGGCTTTTTGTTGTGAGTGTGATCGATGGGATGCGTCCGTTCTACGTTTTGAAGCGTCGGGTTTACGTTGTGTTGCGGATGTTCTATGTTGTGATGCGTCATCTTTACGTTTTGCAGCTTACCCTGTATCGTGGACGTCTGAATAATTCGAAGGAAATCAAACGTCGCAGTAGATGCTTTTGACCAATTAACGCTTTTCTTGCGTGGGTGCTGTGAATTTATGGATTGTTGAATTGTTGTATGCGTTTTGGATTGATATTATGCGTGTTTGAAATGATTTATTCGTTGCTATCGTGACTTATGCGTTCACAATCCAATTTCTGCGCTGTCGGCATTATTTATGCGTCTGTATCCAAAATTATGCTTTTTCGATTTCAAAGTATTTTATACGATACCGTGGTGTTCATGCGTTGGTGCGAAGGGTTTATGCTCTTTTATGGTTGCAAAGATGAGAAGAGGAGAGTGGTTTTATGGAACAGACGAGTTTGAGAGTTACGGTGAGGAAGCTTGAGGGGGATTCGTTGACGCCAATTTTGATTTTTAGGCGTCTTGTCGGCCATTCTCGTTTTCTATTGGAGAGTTCGGTGATGCATGAGGGGGCTGGGCGATATTCGTTTATTGGTGTGAACCCGGTGAAAGCGTATCGGGGAAGTGCCCGACGGCTTGAGGAATATGTGTTTGCGACGGGAAAGACGTATATTCATGAGGGAGAGCTTTTTTCTGTATTGAAACGGGTGATGCCACAAATTGCAGAGGTAGGAGATTACCCATTCATGGGCGGGGCTGTCGGATATATCGGGTATGGTGCTGCTCGTGTTAATTCTATTGGGCAAGAGCTTCCAGACGTGTATTTCAATGTGTATGATACGGTTATTATTTTTGACCATTTGTTACATGAGGTGATTGTCACACATGTTGAGATGGATGCGGAGCGGGGAAAGCCGGATTTAGATGCACTTTTGCGGATGATTACGGAGGGAGAGGCCGAAGAAGATGGCAAGGCGGAAGTTTCAGCTTACCACTGTGCCCTATCACAAGAGGCATTTGAAAAACGTGTTCTTCAGGCACAAGCATTTATTGAAAGAGGAATTGTAGAGCAAGTTGTTTTGTCGAGGAGGCTTGTCGCTGATTTTAAAGGAGATCCATTTGCACTTTACAGAAAATTGAGGAAGCGAAATCCTTCCCCATATATGTATTATATGGAATTTGACGGGCATACCGTGTTAGGTGCTTCTCCGGAAAGCCTTGTGCGAGTTACGAATGGTGTGGCAATAGCAAATCCAATAGCAGGTACACGTAGAAGAGGCCGTGATAAGGCGGAAGACGCGAAGTTAGAGACAGAATTACGGAATGATCCAAAAGAGCTGATGGAACACGAAATGTTAGTGAAGTTAAGCTGCATGGAGCTTCGCGAATTTTGTGAAATAGAGTCAATTCGTTTAAAGCGTGATATGGAAACGGTTCGATATGAGCATGTCATGCATCTCGTTTCAGAAGTGGAAGGAGCGCTACGGCCAAATATGCATGCATTGGACGCAATACGGGCTACGTTGCCCGCTGGAACAGTGACAGGGTCACCGAAAAAGGCAGCAATGAATATTATTTCGTCATTAGAGGACGAACCTCGTGGAGTTTACGGCGGTGCAATTGGATATATAGGGATGAATGGCAACATTGATTTTGCTTTGGCAATTCGAACGATGTGCGTAAAGGACGAAAAGGCTTATGTCCAGGCTGGAGCAGGGATTGTAAAGGATTCAGTACCTGCTTTGGAATTTAAAGAGACGGTAAACAAAGCACGTTCTTTATTAGAACTTTAAGAGAGAAAGATGAGAAGAGCAGAGGAGAGATGAGTGATGAAACAATTTATTGAAAAAATTAGGCAAGGCCATCATTTGTTGTATGAGGAGATGACTGAAGCTGCTCGTCAGATGTTTTCAGATGAAGCGGATCATCGGGAGATAGCAGAACTTCTTATTGCACTTTCGGAAAAAGGGGAGACGGCATATGAGGTTGCGGCTCTTTCATCTGTTATGAAGTCATACGCAGCGACATTGCAAGTGCCTGACGGTCGGTATATAGACAATTGCGGCACTGGAGGGGATGGCTCGGGTTCCTTCAACATTAGTACGACAGCTGCTTTTGTATTAGCTGGAGCAGGATTGAAGGTAGCTAAACATGGCAATCGAAAAATTTCGAGTGTTGCTGGCAGTCAAGACGTTTTAGATGCGCTTGGTATTCGTTCCACATTTACATCAGAGGAAATGATGGAATTGTTGGAGGAGGTAGGAATAACATTTTTATTTGCCCCAACTCTTCACCCAAAGATGGCGAATATTGGAGAAGCAAGAAAGCTTATCGGCAAACCGACCGTTTTCAATTTAGTTGGTCCTTTGACGAACCCTTTGCCATTGCAAGCGCAGTTCACTGGGATAAGCAGAAGGGATTTTATTATGGATTATGCATTAGTTTTGCGGATGATTGGTAGAGAGCGGGCGGTCGTTGTATCTGGTGCTGGAGGGATGGATGAGGCATCACTTGCTGGACAGAATGCTTTTGTATTAATTGATAGAGGAGATTTCATCCCTTTCTCACTGACTGCTGAGGATGTCGGTTTGCCCTATGCACCACTATCAGCCATTCGTGGTGGGAATGCAAAGGAAAATGCTGAAATCGTCCGATCGGTATTGCGTGGAGAACGAGGTCCTCGTTTTGATACTGTTGTATTCAATGCAGGAATTGCCTTATTTGCGGAAGGTGCAGCGGTTACGTTTCGGGAAGGCGTGGAAATGGCCATTGAAAGCATCTTATCAGGAAATGCAATGGAAAAGTTGGAGGCAGTTGTAGCATTCAGTGATCGGAAGGAAGCAGAGGTGGTAGTAAAATGACAATTTTAGAACGTATTTTGTTGTCGAAACGGCTTGAAGTGAAGCAAATGTTAATGAATGTGGAAAATGTTTCCCGTGAAACATTTGTCGAAAGACCGACTTTATTTGCTGCATTGAAAAACGCAGAACAACTACAAGTCATTTCTGAAATTAAACGAGCCTCTCCTTCGAAAGGAGAGATCGCTTTCGGCGTAGACCCATCCGTTCAAGCACAAATTTACGAAAAATCCGGGGCGGCTTGCATTTCTGTATTAACAGACGCACCTTTTTTCAAAGGCTCATTTGCAGATCTTTCAGCAGTAGCTAAAACGGTTCAAATTCCAATACTGTGCAAGGATTTCATCATTCATGAAGTGCAAATCGACAGGGCTAAGGCTGCAGGTGCTTCCGTTATTTTACTAATCGTTGCGGCATTGAATGCTGAGTCACTTTTACGGCTTTATAGATATGCAATGCGTCTCGGGCTTGAAGTGATCGTCGAAGTGCATGATAGAAATGAAATGGAGCAAGCGATTACTGTTGGCGCTCGAATAGTTGGTGTAAACAATCGGGATTTAAGGACATTTGAAGTGGATTTAAGGCGTACGGAAGAGATAGCAAGCCGTTTTCCGTTTGGCGATCAACATGTATTGATTAGCGAGAGCGGCATTTGGCATCCAGATGACGCGAGGCGTGTTGCCGCTTATGGGGCAGAGGCTGTTCTTGTAGGTGAATCGCTCATGCGAAGCGGTGATGCAGGAGAGGCAATTCGATCGCTGCAAGTTCGAAAGGTGGGTGCTCGTGTATGACGAAAGTAAAAATATGCGGGCTAATGGAGAAGGAGCACATTCGAGCGGCAGTGGATGCCGGAGTGGATGCAGTCGGCTTTGTATTTGCTCCGAGCAGACGGCGGGTGACGGTGGAGCAGGCACGGGAACTTGCCAGTGAGGTTCCTTCCCATGTGTTGAAAATTGGAGTCTTCGTAAATGCAACGCAGAAGGATTTGTTGCATGCATTTCGGGAAGTGCCACTCGATTACGTACAATATCATGGAGAGGAAACGGATGATTTTATTCAAAAGATTTCACTTCCTTCTATTAAAGTAGTATCAGTTCGAGGTGATGAAGAAATAAAAAAAACTACCTGTTTTAAATCGGATTATGTTTTATTTGATACACCTGGAATCGATTTTCGTGGTGGAAGCGGAAAAACGTTTGATTGGAGCGTTATTGAGGATATCCCTATAAAAAATCGCCTCATATTAGCGGGCGGGCTGCACACAGGGAATGTCCTGCAGGCAATCAGACAAGTGAATCCGTATATGGTGGATGTGTCGAGCGGAGTCGAAGTAAATCGAAGGAAGGATACAAATTTAATCCGGGAGTTCATCAAAACAGTAAAAGAACAGGAGAGATGAGTGATGGCAGTTGAGTTGAGCAAGGGGAGATACGGAAAGTTTGGTGGCCAATATGTGCCTGAAACGTTGATGTCAGCATTGATTGAGTTAGAGGAGGCTTATGAGGAAGCGACGAACGATACAGTTTTTCAAGATGAGCTTTCATATTATTTGAAGGATTATGTTGGACGGGAGAATCCATTGTATTTTGCAGAACGTCTAACGAAGATGATCGGCGGAGCGAAAATTTATTTGAAGCGAGAAGATTTGAATCATACAGGTGCACATAAGATTAACAATTCTATCGGTCAGGCTTTGCTTGCCGTACGGATGGGCAAAAAAAAGATTGTGGCAGAAACGGGAGCAGGCCAGCACGGGGTGGCGACTGCTACAGCTTGTGCTTTGTTCGGATTGGAATGTGTAATATTCATGGGAAAGGAAGACATTCGGAGGCAGGAGTTGAATGTGTTTCGGATGGAGTTATTAGGAGCGAAAGTTGTTTCGGTTGAAAAGGGATCCGGCACATTGAAAGATGCTGTAAACGAAGCTTTACGCTATTGGGTGGCCAATGTGGATGATACGCATTACATCTTAGGCTCGGCATTAGGGCCCCATCCGTTTCCGAAAATCGTCAGGGATTTTCAACGAATAATTGGCGCAGAAACAAGGCTTCAAATTTTGGAGAAAGAGGGACGGTTGCCTAATGCAGTTGTAGCCTGTATCGGTGGCGGAAGCAATGCGATTGGTATGTTCCACCCATTTCTTGAAGATGAACAGGTTGCTCTATACGGGGTGGAAGCAGCCGGAAGTGGAATTGAAAGCGGATTGCATGCAGCGGCAATTGCCGGAGGAAAAGAAGGAGTATTGCACGGTGCCTATATGTATGTTCTGCAAGATTCAGATGGAATGATAGAGGAAGCCCAGTCGATTTCTGCTGGCCTTGATTATCCTGCGGTTGGTCCCGAGCATTGCCATTTACATGAGATTGGAAGGGTTCACTATACATCCGTGACGGATGAAGGGGCGCTCTCCGGCTTACAATTGCTATCTAAGACAGAAGGAATTATCCCAGCGCTTGAAAGTGCGCATGCAGTACAGTTTGCTGCAGAATTGGCTGAGAAAATGAGCCACGATGAAATTGTTGTAATTTGTTTGTCGGGACGCGGGGATAAGGATGTTCAAACGGTTCGCGATGCATTGGGAGGTGTTGGGAAATGAAAACATTGGAACAAGAGATTAGGCGCTGTATTGAAGACGGAAAAAAAGCTTTTATCCCTTATATTATGGCCGGGGATGGAGGGTTGGATAGTTTACACGAAAAGATTCTTTTCTTGCAAGAGATCGGCGTAACGGCAATTGAAATTGGCATTCCTTTTTCAGATCCGGTAGCGGATGGAGAAGTGATTCAAAAGGCGGGAGAGCGTTCTATCGCTTTAGGAACAACGTTGCGAAAAGTGCTATATACCCTTTCTTCATTCAAAGAGGAAGTCCATGTTCCTGTTATTATCATGAGTTATTTAAACCCGATTCTCTCTATTGGTGCAACAGAGTTCGTTGAAATATGCCAAGCAAGTGGAGTAAGCGGTTTGATCGTTCCGGATTTACCGTTAGAGGAGTCGGCTTTATTAGCAGCAGTTCTTGAGGAGAAAGATATTGCGCTTATCCAATTGGTGTCGTTGACAAGCTCTACCGAGAGAATTAAACGGATCGCCGAGAATGCGGAAGGATTCATATACGCGGTTACGGTAAAGGGGATTACGGGAATCCGAAAAGGCTATGATAGCGACCTATCCAGTTATTTAGAGCGGATTAAGCAAAATAGTCCAGTCCCCGTATTGGCTGGCTTCGGAGTATCTTTCCCTGAACATATTGAGCAATTGAATCATTCAGCAGATGGTGTGATTGTCGGTAGTGCGATTGTGGATGCTTTCTATCGCGAAGACCGGAGGATGATTCAACAGTTAGTCGATGCATCCATTCAACGGTCCAACTATTGAAACTTTTTGCCTTCTCCGTTCGTACATATAAGAAAGGAGAGGTGCGGAATGAGAACAGATATGATTAGGCATGACGTTGAGACAACATATGAAAAAGTAAAGTCATTGGCAGGGTGGAGTGTCGATAAAAATGTCGTTTTAACGATTGCATCATATTATCTCACCGCTGAAAGGGAATTTGACGCAGCAGCGTTTAACAGGGCGATGGAAACATTAAAATCGCGGACCGGTTGGTTTTCTCCTATACGAGGGCAGCTCATGCCAGTGATTGCTGCTTTTTTAGCTCATTCCGATAGAAAAATCGATGAAGAGGTGGACCGTTTGTTTGAAAAGCAAAAGGTTTTGCGTGGAGAAGGATTTCGCAATACGATTCATTCCTTTTTGGCGGCTTTTCTTATGACGGATAATCCATCGGAATATACGGATGAAGCCCGCAAGGCGAAAATGCTATTCGATGCGATGAAAAAACAGCATTATTTTTTAACCTCAGATGACGATTATGCATATGCTGTACTGCTTAGCAAAAATGGTGAAAACCCTGAAAGGCATGCAGCCAATATGCGGAAATACTATGATGCTTTCCGGGAGAAACGTTATCGTTCAGGTAATGAGCTGCAGTGGCTGTCGCAAATTATGACTTATATCGATGTAGAATATAATGAACAGTATGTAGAAAGAGCGGATGAAATTTTTAAGCAGCTAAAGCGGGAAACGAAGGCGACGCAAGTACATTATCCAATGGTTGGATTTCTTGCCATTTTTCAAGTAGATAATGAAAAAATTGATGACATTGTACAATTAACAAAGCAGTTAGAGCATTCAAAGCCGTTCAAGTGGAATCGGGAAATGGCTTTGTCAGTGGCCATCGGTTATGTGCTCTATCATTTGACTGATGATAGTACGGCGCAAGTCAGTGTAAGTCTTGCTACATCTGTTGAAATGATCCTTCAAGCGCAACAAGCTGTTATGGCAGCTACAATGGCTGCATTTGTAGCATCTTCTACAACAAGTTCTACTAATAATTAATAAATAAAATGAAGGCGAACAGAAGTGCGAACCGGGAAATCGGTAAGCAGTTCTGTTTTTTTATTCGTTGATCAAACGAAAAATTCTTTACGTTTCTGTAAATTTGCAAACGCTTTCAAATCAACGTTTGTAATATGTTTGTCATATTAGAAATAAGTTAATATTAAGATATTCTAAAAAAACAGTATTGTCAGAGTTAAGGTTGTGTAGTATATTGATTTCAAGAACTTTAATCAAATTCTGAAAAGTGTTCGTTTAAAGAGAGATACATAAGGGGGAACGTTCAATTGAAAAACCCGGTTTTGGAGATCAAGGATCTACGCACCTCATTTAGTATTAAAGGAGACTATTATGCTGCGGTTGATGGAGTATCCTTGACAGTCTATGAAAATGAGGTAGTCGCTATTGTAGGGGAATCGGGTTGTGGTAAAAGTGCATTGGCTCTTTCCATCATGGGATTACACAACCTAAAAAACACTAAATTGGAGGGGCAGGTAAATTTTGGAGGGCAAAATTTATTAACACTTTCCCCTTCTAAACTTAACAAAGTGAGAGGGAAGGATATCGGAATGATTTTTCAAGATCCGATGACTGCGTTAAACCCTCTTGCGACGATTGGAAGGCAAATTGAAGAGCCAATGGATTATCATACGAAGCTGTCAGCAGCTGAAAAGAAGAGACGAACACTCGAATTGCTTAGAAGAGTCGGTATTAAAAACGAACAACGCGTCTATGGGCAATATCCGCATGAATTATCGGGAGGGATGAGGCAGCGTGTCGTCATCGCCATTGCGCTTTCTTGCGACCCGGTCTTGCTTTTAGCGGATGAGCCAACGACGGCCTTGGACGTCACGATCCAAGCACAAATTATGGATCTGATGAAAGAATTGCAAAATCAGATGAAGACTGGAATCATTCTGATCACACATGATTTAGGGGTTGTTGCTGAAATGGCGGATCGTGTTGTCGTCATGTATGCGGGTGAAGTAGTGGAAATTGCTGAGGTACAGGAATTATTCCAAAATCCGTTGCACCCTTATACAAGGTCCTTGCTAAATTCAATCCCTTCAAACTTAGAAGCAAAAGAAAAACTGCACGTTATTGACGGTATTGTCCCTTCAATTCAAAATCTTGATCGGACAGGATGCCGCTTTGCACCACGGATCAATTGGATTCCAGAACAAGATCATGAAGAACAACCGGAAATGCATGAGGCAGAACCGAACCATTTCGTTCGTTGCACATGCTACAAAACGTTCTATTTCCCTGAGGACAGAGTAGGAGAGAGAGAATATGTCACTACTGAAAGTTAATGATTTAAAAGTCTATTATCCTATCCGCGGGGGTTTTTTCCGCACAGTCGTCGATCATGTCAGAGCTGTTGATGGTATCAGTTTTGAGCTTCAGCCAGGCGAGACATATGGACTCGTCGGGGAATCAGGTTGCGGGAAGACGACAACAGGAAGGGCGATTATCGGGCTCAATCACGTGACTTCTGGTGAAGTGCTGTTTGAAGGCAAGGACCTCGCGAAAATGGGTCGAACAGAACGCCGTAAATATACGAAAGATATCCAAATGATTTTTCAGGATCCATATTCATCGTTAAATTCACGGAAAAATGTTCTTAACATTATTGCGGAACCATTGCGCAATTTTGAACGATTATCACCGAAAGAGGAATTGCTCAAAGTGCAAGAACTTGTGGCACGGGTAGGATTAGCACCGGAGTCAATTTACAAATACCCACACCAATTCTCAGGGGGTCAACGCCAGCGAATCGGAATCGCGCGGGCACTTGCTCTCAATCCAAAGCTCATAATTGCGGACGAGCCCGTATCTGCGCTGGACGTATCTGTTCAGGCGCAAGTTCTGAACTTCATGCAAGAAATTCAGGAGGATTTTAATCTGACATACCTGTTCATCTCCCATGACCTTGGAATTATTCAACATATGTGTAACCGAATCGGTATCATGTATCGTGGCCGTTTTGTAGAGGAAGGAACAGCATCCGACATTTATAATGATCCTAAACATTTGTACACGAAGCGCCTAATTGCGGCAATTCCTGAAATGAATCCAGAAAAACGTTTTGAAAAGATGCACCTTAGACAATCAATAAATCAGGAATATCAAACAGAATACAATAACTACTTTGATAGCGACGGACGGATGTATGATCTGAAAAAGATCTCAAACACGCATTCCGTTGCCATGCAGTAAGGGGATGATGTGAATGTTAAAATTTATCTTACGTAGAACATTGCTCATGATCCCACAACTCTTTTTTCTTAGTATCCTTGTCTTCATGTTGGCAAAGGCGATGCCTGGTGATGCGCTCACTGGAGTACTCGACTCGAACCCGAATGCTTCAGCAGAGCATATAGAGAAAGTTAGGGAAAAGATGGGATTAAATGATCCATGGTACCAACAATATGGTCGTTGGGTAGGAAACGCGATTCAGGGGGATTTTGGAAAGTCATACGTGCATCAACAGAAAGTGACAAATATATTAGCTGATAAAGTTGAAAACACTATTATTCTTTCGTTTTTCACATTGATTGTCACGTATATTATTGCAATACCGCTCGGAATAATTGCGGGGCGTTGGACAGACTCATGGGCTGATAAGATGATTGTCACCTATAACTACTTTGCATTCGCCACACCACTTTTTGTGTTCGCGTTGCTCATGATGTTCATGTTTAGCTTTGTGTTAGGCTGGTTCCCTTACGGGGGCAGTGTAGATATCAAATTAGATGCAGGTACGTGGGACTATATTGTTAGCAGAGCGAAGCACTTAGTATTGCCAGTAATGTCGGGAGCATTATTGCTTACATTTAGTACCATCCAGTATTTGCGGAATGACATTATCGACCAAAAAATGAAGGACTATGTAAAAACGGCTCGTGCAAAAGGTGTACCTGAGGGCAAAGTCTATACACGACATATTTTACGAAATTCCCTTTTGCCGATTGCTGCATTTCTTGGCATAGAAATTACCGGTTTGATTGGCGGATCGGTTTTTATAGAATCGATTTTTAGTTATCCAGGACTCGGCTATCTTTTCATCCAATCCATCGGAACACGAGATTTTCCAGTTGTTACAATTCTTATTATGATTTCGGGTGCAGCTGTAATCGTTGGTACGATGCTATCGGATATCATCTTAAGCATTGTCGATCCACGGATTCGGATTGAATAATGGTAGAAGAGGAGGGGATATACGATGAAGGACACAATCATCTTAGATGAAAAGCAACTGATTGCAAAAGAAAAGGAGAATAATCCTTCTTTTCTGAAGACGATTTGGCGCGAGATCAAACACGACAAAATGGCATTAGGGTCTGTGGTACTGCTAATTATAATTCTACTTACAGCTTATTTGTCTCCTTTGTTCATTGACCAGGTTGCACTTGGTAAGATGAACTTTCTGAAAACATGGAAGCCGCCTTCTGCAGAGAATTGGCTCGGAACGGATGATGGTGGACGGGATGTATTCGGTCAATTGCTTCTTGGTACACGAAACTCGTTCACGATTGGTATATGCGTAACTGTTATTGCCGGTTTATTTGGACTCGGTTACGGATTAATATCCGGTTATTATGGCGGAATGGTTGATAATATAATGATGAGGGTCTTGGAATTTCTTATGGTATTACCATCCTTGATGATCATTATTGTAATTGTTACGATTATTCCAAATTACTCTATTTTCACTTTTATTCTTGTTATGAGTTCATTTTATTGGTTTTCAAAAGCGCGGCTCATCCGATCTCGCGCTCTCCAAGAAAGGGAACTTGACTATATCAATGCTTCCAAGACGCTGGGTACGCCAAGTTGGAAAATTATGTTGTTTGAGATGTTTCCTAACTTAAGTTCCCTTGTAATCGTTAACATGACATTGTCTCTTGCTGGCAATATCGGCCTTGAGACAGGTCTCACTTACCTCGGTTTCGGATTGCCATTAGGCACGCCATCGCTCGGTACACTAATATCGTTCGCGAAGAATCCGGATATCGTAATGAATAAGTGGTGGGTTTGGTTACCTGCAGCATTACTAATCTTAGTAATGATGTTGTGTATAAATTATGTCGGTCAGGCGATTAAACGCGCGTCCGATGCAAGGCAAAGATTAGCCTAAAAACAAAGGGGAGGTAATAAAATGGCAAAGAAGCAGTTTATGCTCCTTGCAAGTCTTTTACTCGTACTTAGCGTTTTTCTAGCTGCCTGTACTGGTAAAGACGACAAAGAAGAGTCCAGTGAGACGAAGCCAGAAGACAACGAAAAAGAGACCGAACAAGTGGATGAGGATGTTTCGGAAGAAGAAGGTTCTGAACTTTCGTTCCCAACTGAGGTTTCAAACAAAGCGGAGCCGATTGAGGATGGAGAAATGACAGTTGCGCTAGTATCTGACAGCCCATTCGAAGGTACTCTTAATAGAGTTTTCTATACAAAGGGTCCGGATTATGACGTGATTCAATACTTTGATGAAAGTTTGTTTGCATATGATGGTGATTACCAAATTACAAACGACGGAGCGGCAGAATATGAAATTTCCGATGATAAAAAGACAATTACAATTACAATTAGAGATGGCGTGAAATGGCATGACGGAGAGCCAGTTAAGGCGTCTGACCTTCTTTATGCATACCAATTGCTTGGTCACCCTGATTATGATGGAAGCCGATACGACTTTATGATTGAAAATGTTGAAGGTATGCCTGAATACCATGAAGGAAAAACAAAAGAAATTTCCGGAATTGAAGTTTCTGAAGACGAAAAAACAATTTCCATTACGTTTACAGAAGCTACACCATCTGTTCTCTCAGGCATCTGGGCAGTCCCAGTTCCAAGACACCATGTCGGAGATGTGATGAATGGTGAAATAACGATGGAAGAACTTACTTCCTCCGACAAGATCCGTAAAAATCCTATCGGTTTCGGTCCTTATAAAGTGGCGAAAATCGTACCGGGGGAATCGGTCCTTTTCGAACGATTTGATGACTATTGGAGAGGCAAGCCGGCCTTAAAAACATTAGTGCTTAAAGTAGTTAACTCTGCATCCATTATGGAAGCGCTGAAAAAAGGTGATATCGACCTAGCGGAATTCCCGGCAGATCAGTATCTTAATGCGAAAGAACTTGATAATATCGAAATTCTCGGCGACCTTGACTTAGCGTTCACCTATATAGGTTTTAAATTAGGTAAATGGGATGATGAAAAGAAAGAGAATGTCATGGATCCAAATATGAAAATGGCTGATAAGAAATTACGTCAAGCTATGTGGTATGCAATGGACAACGAAACAATTGGTAAGGAACTTTACCATGGACTTCGTTTCCCTGCAACTTCTTTGATCATTCCAGTATTCGAAACTTTTCATGACAAAACCTTAGAAACACCTTCATATGACCCTGAAAAGGCGAAAGCCCTTCTTGACGAAGCTGGCTACAAGGATATCGACGGAGATGGTTTCCGCGAAGATCCAGAAGGTAATGAATTCATCGTAAACTTCGCTTCCATGTCCGGTGGAGAAACTGCTGAGCCAATTGCGAAGTTTTATATTCAAAATTGGGAAGAAGTGGGAATTAAAGTAGAGCTTGTTGATGGTCGTTTGCATGAAATAAATTCGTTCTACGACATGGTTCGTGCTGATGATCCGAAAATTGATATTTTCCAAGGTGCTTTCGGTACTGGTTCAGATCCAGATCCATCTGGCCTTTATGCTAGAAATTCACCGTTTAACACTTTCCGTTTTGTAAGTGAGAAAAACGATCAGTTGCTAGCGGATGGTGTATCTGAAAAAGCATTTGACCAAGAGTATCGTAAGAAAGTTTATGATGAGTGGCAAGCAATGATGGCTGAGGAAGTTCCACTCGCACCTACCGTATACCGTTATTACCTAGTCGCTGCTAACGAGCGTGTTGTTAACTATTCGATAGAACCAGGTTCAGAAAATGCACGTCCGTGGAAGTGGGCAGTTTCTGAGTAATGCTATCAGTATTATTGAATTAGATTGGAAAAATGTTTCATAAGGGGCTGTCCAATAAGTCCCTAAAATAGAACAGGTGGCGAAAAACGAATCGTTTTTCGCCACCTGTTCTTGTATTTTTCTCATTCAATACTGAAAGTAGCACGCGGATG
>NZ_JBBCZC010000043.1:0-28473 GCF_037144575.1 Sporosarcina sp. USHLN248 | reverse complement strand
AATAGAAGCTAATATTACGAGATAAAAAGGCCTTTTTCCGTTAAAATAACTTCATAATTGACAAAAGGGTTGGAAATCAATTCGATTTCCAACCCTTTTGTCTACAGTCTGCAATGAAGAAATTCTTCATTTAACGCTTGTAAAGCATTATATGAAGACCACATCGCATATTTATTACAAAAATGTTTTACTGTTCCCCCTCGACCTTCCCACTATATGACAGACTCTCATACATGACTTTTATAGTGATAAGTATGAAAGTTTGCCTTCAGTTATCTATAAGACAGTTTATTAAGAATATATTCGAATAAAAATCCATTAAAAAACAGAACTTTCGGAAACAGAAATGATATACTTATTACAAGACTTTGCATAGAAGTGCCTAAAGATACAGTCTTTTACAAACGAGCCATTATAATAGAACAGGAGGATTTTATTGAAAAAGATCGTAATTGTAATCCTAACTATGTTAATCGAAACAGGTTTGTTGTGGGCAATCTCTATATTAATCAACTGGGAACTTATGGAGTTTCTTTTCTTAGGAAGTATATTACTATTTGCGATACCGTGGCTGTTCTTATATTTTAATACGCAAAACCAAAACGCATATAACGTCAGCGCAAAAAGAATGACAGGACAGGATACAGGTGGAGTGAAACTGTTTCGATTTCGTTTTTCACCAATTATGACAGGAATAGTGTTATACATGGTATTAAGTTTATGTTTGACGATTTTTCACTATTATGAGTACTTTATTTAACTGTATTATTTCTATCAACAACAAATTCACTCTTAATAGAGCACTAAAGAAACTATAGTGAATGGAGATGAGATTCATAACAACCGTCAAAAAAGTTTTACTTTCATTTTGTCTGATTCTACTTTTTACTTTATCAGCCTGCGAGAAAAGTGAACAATCTCACGAGCACATAGATTTGAAAAATGAACAGCAGAATATAACCTATTCTTTTAACAACCCAAATACAGGGCAAGAATTTACTATCATTCACGCTTACTTGCTATATGAAAATTATTTTGAAGCTGCAAAAGAGAAGCCAGATGAATCACATTATAATTTATACCAACAAGAAGTTATACAGCCTGTATATGAGGCCTGTTTTGAGGACTCGGATTTTGCAGATTCAGCTACTGTACTTAATTGGGTTCCAAGAGAAGCTGATTTTGAAAGTTTTAAGACACAAGTTGAATCAATAAATTCAGATCATTTAAACGAATTATTTGAGGAATCACTTATAAAATCCTCTGACATACTTCCAATAGATGAAAAAACAACAGTATGTGTATTTCCTGAAAATAATAAGCTTCCTTCCGATATGTTCACACTTGAATCCGGGAAAATTATCGTCTTTCATAGTAGGCCCGACATTAGATATAAAACAGGTATGTTCCATGAGTATCATCATAGTGTATGGATGGGAAAACATTATAACAAAAATCATTTCGAAACAGGATTAGATCGCTTAATTGTGGAAGGAGGAGCAATGATGTTTGAAACCTTGGTGTATCCCGATTTAAACCATGTTCATTATTATGTCGATGAAACCTTTAACAAAGAACACTGGAGTAAGGTTGAACCCTATCTTGAGAGTGTTGCAACCTCTGAATTTATTCAGGATATAATGGAAGGTGGCTCTAAAGGCTTCCCTCGCAATTACGGCTATAGCGAAGGATACAAAATGATTAGATCTTACTTAAATGTGTATCCCGATATGAACGTAGAAGAATGGACTTCCAAAAGTCCGAAAGAAATATTTGAAGAAGGGAACTACATAGCAAACTATCAGTAGATTTTTATCAAAGGGCTACAAATTTTTTTGAGTAGTTCTCATTTAACTGTGCGAATCACCTTTTATAGGGAGAGGAAAATAACAAGATTTTAAAGAAATCACTATTCTTTTTTGGAAGCTGTTTAGCAAACCTCCTCTCCTTCTTCTTATGACTAAATTTCGTTTCGGATGGCGGTTATGATTTTCGCTGTTCTATAGCATTTAAACTATCACAAGTAAAACACCCAGCTAAAAAAAATGAGGACACCGAAAATGTCTGTTCATAGTAGTACAAACAATGAGATTTCCCTAAACACGCTTCGGCGCTTGCGGATGCCTCCCGCCATAAGTTATGCAGAAAACCACTCTGCATTAATCTGTCCACCTGCTTCCCATCTTTTTTCAGAAAATATGTTGCTACATAATTACCAATTCTCCATACAACCTACCCCCCTCCTAATCAATTACTTTTTTATAATCATTTATCCAAAAACAACAAAAGGAGTGGCGATATCGCCACTCCTTACTTATCTGCAAGTATTTAATCTTTGTTCTTTAAAAACGGTAAATAAAAACCTAAATTTAAAAACACGATTAAACCAAACATAAAAACGTAAAATAATAGTTCATATAATCACCCCTGAAATTGCCTCCTTTCCGCTCCGCTACCACGAAAAGGCATTGACAAACGCCTAATAAAAAGAAAGAGAGTAACGAAAACGTCACCCTTTAATAACTATATTCCCGCTAAATATCTTCTTCTTTTAAAACTATTTTCATATTTATACTCACTAACTCACTTATCTTCCAAAACACAAAATAATTTATTCTCTCTTCTTTTTCGTAAAGAAAATCCAAAATAATAAAACTGAATATAAAAATAAAATAATAGAAGTAGCCCTAGGAAATCCTCCATTTTTCAGTTGACTAATAATTCCTATTAATGAGTATAAAAGTATGCTAATAATAGCAATTGAAAAAAATGTTGATTTCAAATATTTTTTATCCTTCATAGCACCTACATCTCATATCAAACATATCTCCAATTACGCTTCGGACCTGGAATCGAATCGTAAGCATCCATCATTCTATTGACAAGAACTAAATAATCAACAAATGCTACTATAACTGCGACTATTATTCCCCGAAGTTAGTCAAGATAATTCTGTCACACTGTATTCCAATATGCAACTAAACCTGAGCAGTCAATCCAGCACCCTCCTTTTTTAATCAAATAATTCTTCAAACCAATATCCAAATAAGCCATCACATCAATTGCACCATCCGCGACTTCATCCGAATCCTTAAATTCAGGTGGTGTCCCGATGGTCTACAGTCAAGAAACCTTAAACCTAAGTCCATTTATGGCAATCTACGGTTGTCGTGCCAAAAACAAAACCTTTAAAACGGTGTGGAATTTCAAGGAAAATCCAAATCTTGCCACAAAATCGAAACGAAAAATGATGAATTGAAATATAATTACGGAGTATGATTAGCCACACTCACAGCTCTATTTGGCATGCAAATGTTATGCACAATGGCCATCTTTGCCGTCAATCTCAAACGAATTCTCACCTTAATGAAAGGAGCAGAGTAAGGGATTGTAACGAAATGTCGCCTTTTAAAATTTCAGCACACCTAACAAAATTAATAAACGTAAGTTTTTCAGCAGCCACGCTTAGACCAACCTCTTTTTATTTTATTTAATTAGATCATTAATTGAATTCTCTATTGATGATATTGTGCTTGCATACGAGAAGATAATCAAGATAGCTAAAACTACATATAATGAGACTGTTATAATAGCAGCTTTCTTAAACATCAATCTTTTAAAAGTGACTGTTCCTATTAAACATGTTGCTGTAAATAATAAACCTACATACCAAAGAGTTTTAATGTATGTTATTTTACTTTCTAAAGAAGCTATTTTCAGCTCATCCAGCACATTGTTATTTAATACGACACCTTTACTATTTGCGCCTTTTTCAATTAACACCTCACCGCTCCGTTTTTCAATAGAGTATCCACCGGGGTATATAGTGAAAAAGTGAGTGAGCAAAAAAAGTAGTAGTAAGGATAGCAGTGTAATTATTACCACCCAAAGCCCTTTTTTGTTTTCATTTCGAATTTTCATTACGGTTTCAATGATAACCACCCCTTTAGAAGAAATTAACATCTTCCACCATTATATAATGAGTGGTCGGATTTTTCGAACAGTTATAACAATAGAAAACAATTGATTCATATCTGAACCGATCGCAAGAAATTTATACATTGAACATAAGTTCTTTTCTTCGGACTTCCTCCAAATATCCCCCAACCTTAATAACGGATACAACTTTCTTATGAAGCTTTCTTCTTTAATCACTAATCTTACAAGCGGATTGTTTACATTTCAAAGAACCCTTCTTCTTGTAGTGAGTTTCCGCCACCTTCTGCCCTTAATAGAAATGGTGAACTCTTTAGTTGGCAGAATGAAGCCCACATCAAATAATAGCCATAACAAAAAAACCCCCCATTCAGTTGAATTGGAAGATTATTTTATGTCTTATTACATAATATGTTAGGATAGAAAAAAGGAATCCTGAGCAAGTGACCGAAGCCCTGACAGAATCCCTAATTTCTAAAACCCCTTATAAAATGGATTTTTCATCGTGCTCTTGTACGTCCCAGGAGGGATTCGAACCCCCGACCCACAGCTTAGAAGGCTGTTGCTCTATCCAGCTGAGCTACTGAGACATGTCTTAAGCAACCAATGTTTGCTAACGACAAATTTTATTATAGGCATACTTGGAAGAAATGTCAACGATATTTTTAAACTTTCTTCATTTCCACTCTATCAATTTCTTCAAAAGCCATATTTTTGAATGAAATCCGGATTGTATCTCCCCACTCCACTTCGGCAAAAGTTGCCTGCTTGCCGCCCCTCGGCAATAATGTGCTTCCGGGATTCAAAAACAGAATGCCGTCCTTCATCTCAGCGCCGTATAAATGGGAATGACCGAACAACACAACGTCTGCCTTGTTCTCTAGTGCAGCGTAATACAACGGCAGCAACGTCCGTTTCACATCATGCATATGCCCATGCACCATCAATATCGTTTTCCCGACTACCGACGTCACAACTGTATCAGGAAAAGCAGAGTCAACATCACAATTACCCTTTACAATATGCATCCCTTTTAAAACCGTATCATCTTTTGACAGTTCGCTATCTCCACAATGAAAATAAGCATCCGCTGGCAATTCGGAAACGGCTTTCACCGTTTCCCGATCACCATGCGAGTCACTCATTACAATGATTTTCATCATTCAACACGCCCTTTGCCCAACAAAACAGGCAAATGTTCTTTCAGTTTAGCCAAAGCTGCTCCTCTATGCGAAATTTCTCCTTTTTCCTCAGGAGATAATTCAGCCATCGAACACCTTTTTTCCGGCAAATAGAAAATAGGATCATATCCAAAACCGTTCGTTCCTCGACGTTCCTCCAAAATCAACCCTTCGCAGCTTCCTGAAAACGTCACAGTTTCAACACCTGGTCCTGCAACGGCTAACACGCAGCGGAAACGCGCCGTTCTGTCCGCTTCAGCGACGCCCTGCAGCTCTTTTAAAGCTTTATCAATGTTTGCATCATCATTCTTTTCAAGCCCCGCATAACGCGCTGAATAGACGCCTGGTGCACCAGAAAGCGCATCAATTTCCAAGCCGCTGTCATCCGCAATTACAAGCTTGTCTAATTGTTTGGCGACAGTCTCCGCTTTTAGAATTGCATTTTCCTCAAACGTTGTACCCGTCTCTTCAACGTCAATCTCCTCTTCAAGATCTTTTAACGTAAGCACCCGGATGCCAAAGGGCTTGAACAACGCTTCAAAGTCTTTTGCCTTTCCTGCATTATTCGTTGCAATTAACACTTCATTCATTTTCTGTCACTTCCTTGCCAATCATATCGCTTATTGGGCCTAACACGTCTTTTTGGATGTCAATTAAGTGCTGTATGCCTACTTCTGCCAAATCAATCAACCCATTCATCTCAGCGCGTGTAAATGTCGATTCTTCGCCAGTTCCTTGCATTTCGACAAATTCTCCATTCCCAGTCATCACAATGTTCATATCAACAGCAGCGGATGAGTCTTCCACATAATCTAAATCTAACAACAAAGTACCATCCTCGTTTTTACCTACACTTGTAGCAGCTAAGAAATCCCGGATCGGGAACTTTTTCAATTCCTTCGCTGAAAATAATTTGGAGGCTGCGATTGCCATGGCGACGAAAGCTCCTGTAATGGAAGCTGTTCTCGTTCCGCCGTCAGCTTGGATGACGTCACAATCAATCCAAATCGTCCGCTCTCCTAAAGCCTCCAAATCAGTTACTGCGCGCATCGCTCTGCCGATAAGACGTTGAATCTCCATCGTACGTCCTCCAACTTTGCCACGCGAAGATTCCCGCTGCGTCCTTTGTCCAGTCGCTCGCGGCAACATTGAATACTCAGCTGTCACCCAGCCTTGCCCGCTCCCTCTTAAAAATGGAGGCACACGTTCTTCAATCGTCGCTGTGCATATTACTTTTGTATTCCCAACCGAAATCAATACAGAACCTTCAGGATGCAATAAATAATCCTTTTCTATCGTTACGGGTCTTCCTGTATTTGCGGTTCTTCCATCATGTCTCATCTTGGATAACCTCCACTTTTCATATCAGCATTTATCTTATCATAGTCATTTTCATCAAAGCAAAAACCGCTTCTGCATTTTAGGAAAATAGCATAAGAAAAAGCTAACGGGGGTCATGTCCCCCGTTAGCAGCCTCTTATAATTCTATAAATCTAACATCAGGATCATCAAAGCCAAGCCAGTCTTTCGCTATCGAAATAAAAGGATCCAATTCGCCAGTCGTATAAAATATCGGGGCTTCGCATTGTCCCGATTCATTTGCAATACCGCGATCGTTTAAGACACGCTTTACATCCTGTACTGTCTCATTCGCGGATGAGACGATGGTCGTCCCATGCGGCAAAATCGATTGTATCGGTCCATGCAATAGCGGATAATGTGTGCAACCTAAAATGGCAGTATCGAAATCCACTTCACTTAACGGCTTAAATGTTTCTCTGACGATTGGCAGGATATCTTTCCTGCGGTAGTCTCCACTTTCCACTAAAGGCACGAATTTCGGGCAAGCAAGTGAGATTATGTCAGCTTCTGGAGAAATAGCTGCGATTGCGTTTTCATATGCTCCGCTCTTAATCGTTCCTTCTGTACCTAAAACGACTATTTTCCCGTTTGATGAATTTTGTACAGCAGCCCTTGCACCCGGGGCAATGACACCTAATACAGGAAACGAAAAACATGCCTGCAATTCCTCTAATGCAACAGCTGTTGCGGTATTGCAGGCAATAACAAGCATTTTAATTCCCATATTTGATAGAGCTGATGCCATTTCCATTGTATATTCTCTTACCTCATCGGCTGAACGTGGCCCATATGGACAACGTGCATCATCTCCTATATAAACAATCGGTTCAGCAGGAAGAAGTTTGAGCATTTCTTTTACGACGGTCAATCCGCCGACACCTGAATCAATCACTCCAATTGGAGCAGCTTTTCTATTTTTCACTTTATCGTCATCTCTTTATGCAATTTAGTCAGTAGTCGGGAAAACTCCCCTAATTCATCCTCGTCAAAATCTTTAAGGACTGAACTTAAATACATTCTGCGCTTATCAATCACTTCTTCAATGATTCGTTCGCCTTCACTCAATAGATGTATTCGAACAACTCTGCGGTCTTGATCATCACGTACTCGCTTCACAAGATTATTATTTTCCATGCGATCAACCAAATCAGTTGTAGTGCTAAAAGCTAAGTACATTTTATTTGATAGATCTCCAATTGTCATATCTCCGTGTTCGAACAGCCATTGTAAAGCGACGAATTGCGGAGGAGTGATCGTATAATTGCTAAGTATTTTCCGACCTTGTTGCTTAATGATGCCAGCGATATATCGCAGCTCTTTCTCCATACGGGCGATATTCTCGGTGCCGCCAAGATTCAATCCGTTGTTCTCCGTCACGTAAACCAGCTCCCTGAAACGAATACTTTCTACTTATTGTCACCTTTTTTGCCATAGAACGCAACAAATTTAATCGAATTGCAAGCAGGCATCACAGTTTCAACAGAGAGAGCCGGTAAATATTACGTGCCGATTTACTTCATATAATGAAATTGCCCCTATGCTAAGGTCAATAGCATTATTAGTTCAACTTCAACTCTCCTAATCGCAACAATTCGACAATCGCTTGTGCCCTGCCCGAAACGCCTAACTTCTGTATCGTATTGGAGATATGGTTTCGGACGGTTTTTTCGCTAATGCCGAGCCGTCCCGCGATTTCTTTCGTCGTATGATCATCTACTAAAAGATGAAAGATTTCTCGCTCCCTTGCTGTCAGCAACGAACGGTTTTTCATTTCTTCTGTCAAGACGCGCCCCTCCTATCCACGTTCACTTTACAATATGTTAGGAAGGTTTAGGCTGTGCCGGCTAGTTCATTACTTTATGAAGAAACGCAGATTTTTGTTCCTCGCTCCAAGCAAAGGATTTCCCAGTCTTTCTATCGATTTGGACAATTGTTCCCCGTCCAGTGAAGACAACCTCATTTTTTCGGTTTTTTGCCATATAATGCAAATCAACCGAACTTTTTCCGATCGAATTTGCTTTAACGTAAAGATCAAGATGCTCGTCAAAATATACTTGTTTCAGAAAATCACATTGCAGATCGGCAACGACCGGTATTGTTTGTCCTTTCGGATCTGTCCAATCATCCATTTGACCAACATGCTTCAAATATTCAATTCTTGCATGTTCAAAATATTTGAACGGAACCGTATTATTTAAGTGACCATACATATCCGTTTCAGAAAACCAAACGGATACCGGTACTGAAAATGTAAATTCTTCAACCCATTTTTGCATATCTTCAATATAAGAAATCCCCATATCTCCCACTCCTTTTAAAATGAATGACTATTCATTTTTCTATTATATCAAAGAATTCTGCACAGTACCATTCCTTTTATTGATTATCAAAAACATACAGTTAATATTTTCTTAAACAAACCTCTATAACGCCAACGATTGCCTCCTCCTTGAACCTCGTAATCATGGATGCAGAGAAACGTGGAATAGATTCCTTCTACCAACAACACCATTCTTTTTATATCTTTTAAGGCAAAGACTGTCACTAACGCTATAGACTTGCTCTCAACACCTTGCTTCTGTTTCTAAAGTCCGTTTGCTCGTTACGTCGTTACGAATACAGGAACGCATAAACACTATGGAAAACATATAAAGCGAAATAAAAACTCATAAACTGTGATACATACTCATAAAACGTCCCATAATCGCATAAATTGACATGGATACTCATTACTCCACCTCCCGCCTCTGCAAACGCGCATAGACAGTCAACATCCCCCCCTCCTACAAACCACATTTTCCATCTAATCTAGAAAACAAAAAAATCCCCGCAACCAGATGTTCATCTGGTCACGGGGGTTTTACTATCGACATTAGTCGACCATATGGTCACTTCCGAAGAAGTTTTTAAACATTTGAACTGTAGCAGCACGGTTCATCGCTGCGATGGAAGTTGTCAAAGGAATTCCTTTCGGACATGCAACTACACAGTTTTGCGAGCTTCCGCATTCTGCAATTCCACCGTCTGCCATTAAAGTTTCAAGACGTTCGTCTTTATTCATTGCTCCAGTTGGATGAGAGTTGAAAAGACGAACTTGTGAGATTAAAGCTGGGCCAATAAAGTTTGATTTGTCATTGACGTTCGGGCATGCTTCCAGGCAGACACCACAAGTCATACATTTCGACAATTCGTAAGCCCATTGGCGTTTGCGCTCAGGCATACGAGGACCTTCACCCAAATCGTATGTGCCATCAATCGGAATCCAAGCCTTAACTCGTTTTAGTGAATCAAACATGAATTCACGGTCAACTACTAAGTCACGAACGACTGGGAATGTTCTCATCGGCTCCAAGCGGATCGGCTGAGTAAGCTGATCTACCAATGCTGTACAAGATTGGCGAGGACGTCCGTTGATCACCATTGAACATGCGCCGCAAACTTCTTCAAGGCAGTTCATGTCCCAATTGACAGGTGTCGTTTTCTTCCCTTCAGCGTTTACCGGGTTACGACGGATTTCCATAAGAGCGGAAATGACGTTCATGTTCGGTCTATAAGGGATTTCGAATCTTTCCATATATGGTTTCGAGTCCGGCGTATCTTGACGCTGAATCTCGAAAATGACTGTTTTCTTTGCAACTTGCTGTTCTTGAACAGCTGTTTGCTCACTCATTTGTGTCAGTCCTCCTTCTTCGCAGAATAGTCACGTTTACGTGGCGGAATTAAGGATACATCCACATCTTCATAAGAAAGGATCGGTGCAGATTTCCCATCAAACTCTGCGATCGTCGTTTTCAAGAAGTTTTCGTCGTCACGGTTCGGGAATTCTGGTTTGTAATGGGCACCGCGGCTTTCGTTACGATTCAACGCACCTAAAGTGATTACACGTGCTAAGTATAGCATGTTCTTCAACTGGCGTGTAAATGTCGCGCCTTGGTTAGACCATTGTTGCGTATCTGTGATGTTAATGTTTTCATAACGTTCAAGAAGCTCTTGAATCTTATTGTCTGTTTCTTGCAATTTATCATTGTAACGAACAACCGTTACGTTATCCGTCATAATTTCACCAAGTTCTCTATGCAGCATGTACGCATTTTCGTTGCCGTCCATCTTCAATGTAGCATCCCATTTTTGCTGTTCGTCTTTCACAGCTGTATCGAATAGTGTTGAAGGCAGATCGTCTGCTGAACGTTTAATGCCACGCATATATTTAACCGCTTCCGGACCTGCAACCATTCCGCCGTAAATCGCAGATAGTAAAGAGTTCGCTCCAAGACGGTTCGCACCATGTTGTGAGTAGTCACATTCACCCGCTGCAAATAATCCAGGGATGCTCGTATGCTGCTCGTAATCTACCCATAATCCACCCATTGAATAATGGACTGCAGGGAAGATTTTCATAGGTAATTTGCGTGGGTCATCGCCAGTGAATTTTTCATAAATTTCAATAATGCCGCCAAGTTTAATATCAAGCTCATGCGGATCCTTATGGGAAAGGTCAAGGTATACCATGTTTTCCCCATTAATACCTAATTTTTGGTTTACGCAGACATCAAAAATTTCACGTGTCGCAATGTCACGTGGTACTAAATTTCCGTAATCCGGATATTTTTCTTCAAGGAAGTACCATGGTTTACCATCTTTATATGTCCAAATACGGCCACCTTCACCACGTGCAGATTCACTCATGAGACGAAGCTTGTCATCTCCCGGAATTGCTGTCGGGTGAATTTGGATGAATTCACCATTTGCGTATTTAGCACCTTGCTGATAAACGATAGAAGCGGCAGAACCTGTATTGATTACTGAGTTCGTCGATTTACCAAAGATGATTCCAGGACCGCCAGTCGCCATAATGACAGCGTCTGCCGGGAATGCTTTGATCTCCATGGATTTCATGTTTTGTGCTTTGATGCCTCGGCAAATGCCTTCGTCATCCATAATGATACCAAGGAATTCCCAGTGTTCGTACTTTTGAACAAGACCCGCAACTTCATGGCGACGAACTTGTTCATCTAATGCATATAGAAGCTGTTGTCCAGTTGTTGCACCAGCAAATGCGGTACGGTGATGCAATGTACCACCGAAACGACGGAAATCCAATAGTCCTTCAGGTGTACGGTTAAACATAACACCCATGCGGTCCATTAAGTGGATAATTCCCGGAGCTGCCTCAGTCATCGCTTTGACTGGAGGTTGGTTTGCCAAGAAGTCCCCGCCATATACAGTGTCATCAAAGTGGATATACGGAGAGTCGCCCTCACCTTTTGTATTTACTGCACCATTAATACCGCCTTGGGCACAAACGGAGTGGGAGCGTTTCACCGGAACGAGAGAGAATAGGTCGACCGCGACCCCTTCTTCTGCAGCTTTGATAGTTGCCATCAAGCCGGCAAGACCGCCGCCGACGACAATCAATCTGCCTTTAGCCATTATTGTTTCACTCCTCAATTTTACATAATCTAATTATTATAGTTGATATCGTATTAAACGAATGCCAACAATGCTCTTACACCAATTACTGAAAGCGCCAAGAAAGCGATGATTGTAACGTATGTAACAATCTTTTGCGAACGCGGCGATTGAGTAATTCCCCATTGGTAACAGAACGACCATAGCCCGTTCGCCAAGTGGAATGTCGCAGACAGCACACCTGCAATATAGAAAATGAGCATGAACGGATTCGATAGGATATCAGCCATCATATCGAAGTTCACTTCAGTTCCAAGTGCTTTCTGGATTCTCGTTTCGTAAATATGCCATGCAATAAAAATGACAAGGAATACCCCCGTCACACGTTGCAATAAGAACATCCAGTTGCGGAATGTTCCGTAGCGCTGAACATTGTTTTTCGCAGTGAAAGCTATGTACACACCATAAAACGCATGGAACATTAACGGAATATAAATAATGAACCATTCTAAAAAGAGGACAAACGGCAAGTTGCCCATAAAGTTGGATGCATTATTAAACGCTTCTTCACCGCGGGTTGCAAAATGGTTGACGACCAAGTGTTGAGTGACAAATAGCCCAACCGGAATGACACCTAACAATGAATGCAAACGGCGCAAGTAAAAATCTGATTCTCTCGACAAGTCTTTACCCTCCCTTATTAATGAGTCTGCCCCAAACGTGTCATTTTTGACAAACTGTGAACGTTGACGGCATGCCTCTTCATGGTACAATATAATAACATGTTCATTGTACTCCTCACTTTTGAGCAGGTCAAGGTGATGTGAACTTTTATCGACAAATTCACCGTAGAAACTTTAATATTTGACTTTATCCGAAAGGACTGCATCTTGTTGGACAACACAAACACTGAAACAGTTACCCAATTGGGGTACGACATTATTAGGGATCATGTGCTTCCTAATATCCTTGGAAAACATGAGGACGATATCCTATATTGGGCAGGAAAAGATATCGCACGCAAGTTTCCGATCTTCTCAGTCGATGAGATCCCCGATTTTTTTAGAGAGGCCGGTTGGGGCTCACTCCGGACTGTTGAAAAGTCTTCGAAGGACGAAGCCCTTTTTTTATTGGAAAATCTTCCTGAGACTTTATTAGAAAAAAGATCCTATCAATTGGAAGCTGGTTTCATAGCCGAACAGTTTCAAAAGCTGAATGGCTATTTGACTGAATGTTACGGAGAAAAAGCTATGAAAGAACGGGCAGTCCGCTTCCAAGTCAAATGGGACTTGAAAACGAAAATGTAACCCATCTTCCTTATTGTTCAGTTTTTTCAGCCCGGAAATGTGCAAATACGTCTTCCGCCACTTTTTGCGGAAGACTTGCAGCCCGCAATTCTTCCACCGATGCTTCTCGAATTTTCTTCATTGAACCGAAATGCTTCAGCAATTGCTTTTTTCGTTTCGGACCTACCCCTTTCAAATTATCCAAAGCAGAAGTTAGTGCTGTTTGATCACGTCGTTGACGATGAAATGTAATCGCAAATCTGTGAACTTCATCTTGAATTCGCTGCAATAAATAAAACGCTTCGCTCGTCTTCTTCAATGGAATAACCTCTATCGGGTTGCCATATAGCAATTGTGCCGTCTGGTGCTTATCGTCTTTAGCCAAACCCGCGATCGGAATCGACAGTCCTAATTCATCTTCAACAACTTCACGCGCAATTTCCATTTGCCCTTTCCCACCATCTATCAAAATGAGATCCGGCAAAGGCAAATCTTCTTTCAGAACTCGGATATATCGTCTTCTTACTACTTCACGCATCGCCCCATAATCATCGTGAGCAGCTGCTGTTCGTGTTTTATATTTCCGATAATCTTTCCGATTCGGCTTGCCATCGACGAAAGAAACCATAGCCGACACAGCATCCACTCCTCCCGTATGGGAGTTGTCGAACGCTTCAATGCGCAATGGAACAGCGATGCCCATCGCTTCTCCCAATTCTTCGCAAGCTCCGACCGTCCTTTGCTCTTGCCGCTCGATAAGCTGGAATTTCTCTCGCAACGAAATTTTCGCATTTTTTATGGATAATTGGACCAAGTCTTTCTTCTTTCCACGTTGCGGGATGAAAACATTCACTTGCAATAATTGCTGGACAATTTCACGGTCGACTCCTTCTGGCAATAGAATCTCTTTCGGGAGCAAATGGCCGCTTTTGCCATAAAACTGACCGATAAATGTCAATAATTCCTCCTGTGGATCTTGATATAGCGGGAAAATAGAGACATCGCGCTCAATCAATTTTCCTTGCCGGACAAAAAACACTTGGACGCACATCCAACCTTTTTCCACAGCATAGCCGAACACATCTCGGTCCGTGAAATCATTCATCATCATCGTTTGCTTTTCCATAACCGCTTCAATATTTGCAATTTGATCACGATATTCTTTCGCTCTTTCGAACTCTAAATCGGCGGCAGCCGCATTCATTTTCTCTTGTAGATTTTTTTTGACGGTCTTGTACCCGCCATTTAAAAACTTGCTAATATCATCGATCATTTCTTTATACGTATCCACTGGCACTTCATTGACACAAGGCGCCAAACATTGACCCAAATGATAATATAGGCAAACTCGATCCGGCAATGAGTGGCATTTTCGGTACGGATATAGCCGATCCAATAGCTTTTTCGTTTCATGTGCTGCCGTTGCATTAGGATAGGGGCCGAAATATTTCCCTTTATCTTTTTTCAGCTGTCTCGTTACAATCAATTTCGGATGACGTTCAGCAGTGATTTTTAAATAAGGATAGGTTTTGTCATCTTTCAGCATAATGTTATATTTCGGGTCGTATTGCTTAATGAGGTTTAACTCCAAAATAAGCGCTTCGATGTCAGATGACGTGATGATATATTCAAAATCTTCAATTTCCCCAACAAGCCTTTGCGTTTTGGCGTCATGGGAACCTGTAAAATAGCTTCGCACCCTGTTTTTCAATATTTTGGCTTTCCCGACATAGATGATCGTGCCTTGCCGATCTTTCATAAGATAGCAGCCAGGTAAGTCCGGAAGCAGCGATAATTTATGTTCAATCAATTCATTCATCATTTTCACCTACCAAAAAACCGGGACTCCTTTTAGGCTCCCGGTTTTTAGTCTTTTGATTGCTCGAACAGCAATTAAGCGTGTTTTTCAATCAAAGCTGATAGCTGTTCTTTCGGTTGGAAACCGACTACTTTGTCAACGATTTCTCCATCCTTAAATAGAACGAGCGTCGGAATAGACATTATGCCGAATTCACCAGCTGTCGCTTGGTTTTCATCCACGTCCACTTTAACAATTTTCGCTTTGCCGTTAAGGTCTCCATCCAACTCTTCAAGGACAGGTGCAATCATTTTGCAAGGTCCGCACCATGTTGCCCAGAAATCCACAAGGACAAGGCCTTCTTTTGTTTGTTCTTTAAAATCTTGGTCAGTTGCATGAACGATTGCCATTTGTAATTTCCTCCTTTAATAAAACCACTATGCCTGCATTATATCACGGGCGATTCGCGCGGGCTAAACATCTGCTTCCAACGACATCGACTGTTGTGAAATATGCACGCAAAAGCAAGGGGCCCCAAGTGAAAAGGGGCCCACCGACACTTAACCTTTAATTTTCTTAATCTCTTCGATCATCATAGGAATTACTTCAAATAAATCTCCTACAATTCCATAGTCTGCTACTTTGAAAATATTCGCTTCTGGATCTTTATTGATCGCCACGATAATTTTCGAGTTGGACATTCCAGCCATATGCTGAATGGCTCCAGAAATTCCTGCAGCAATGTAAAGATCTGGCGTAACGACTTTCCCTGTTTGACCGATTTGCAATGAATAATCGCAATAATCCGCATCACATGCACCACGAGAAGCCCCTACTGCACCGCCTAACAGTTGCGCTAATTCCTCAAGCGGTTTGAATCCGTCTGCACTCTTGACGCCACGTCCACCTGCTACGACGACTTTCGCTTCAGATAAATCTACACCTTCTGTTGACTTGCGGACAACCTCGCTAATGACAGAGCGTAAATTCGCAATATCAACTGATACAGAAGAAATATCACCAGTACGGCCCTCATCTTTTGTAAGCGATTCAATATTGTTCGGACGAATCGTGAAGAACAACAATCCTTCTTTATTCTTCACTTTTTCAAATGCTTTACCTGAATAGATCGGGCGGATGAATACCGCATCATCACCATCCCCTTCAATCGCTGTAACATCGGAAATTAGCCCTGTATCCAGTTTACTTGCGATCTTAGGAGAAAGGTCTTTGCCCATTGCCGTATGGCCAAAGACAATTGCTTCCGGCTTTTCCTGTTCATATACTTCCATGAACGCTTGACCGAAACCGTCAGATGTATAATGTTTTAAATGCGGATGTTCGACAGTAACGACTCGGTCCGCACCATATTTTATCAATTCTTCCCCCATTGATTGGACAGCATCACCGAACAGTAGACTAACAATTTCCCCACCATCTGCTACCTGTTTCGCTGCCGCAATCGCTTCAAACGATACGTTTCGCAATGCTCCTTCACGAGCTTCTCCAAGCACTAAGACTTTTTTAGACATATAGAGTCCCCTCCTAATACGTATTGAACTAAATCCAGCAAAAATTTATTTGTACTGAAGTGAAGCGGCACATACAGTAGTCCTCCGTTACTTTTAACTACGGTATGTCAACTGCATCTGCATTTCAAACGAGCGGGAGATCATGCTCCCTAAACGTTTACCATTCCTAAGAAAAAGTGCTACGTCCCTAACTTGACTTACATTCTTCTAAAATAGCTAATGTAAGTATTGTTTCAATCGCAATGAAAAATCGGACGCAATTCTGAAAGGGCGTGCATTTACAGCACTTTCGCTTCCTTATTAAGCAGTTCCACCAATTCCTTTACTTGATCAGATAGATCGCCTTCAAGGACGCGACCAGCTGCTTTTTGTGGAGGCAGATATACTTCAATCGTTTCTGTCTTCGCTTCGACATCGTCCTCGTCAATATCCAAGTCATCCAACTCAAGCTCTTCAAGTGGTTTTTTCTTTGCTTTCATGATGCCCGGCAAGGACGGATATCTCGGTTCGTTCAATCCTTGCTGTGCCGTAACTAAAAGCGGCAAGGACGTTTCAATCGTTTCGGAGTCTCCTTCTACGTCACGAACAATTTTTACAGATGTCCCATCAATCTTCAAATCTGTAATGGTCGTGACATAGTTTATGCCTAATAATTCTGCTACACGTGGTCCTACTTGACCTGAGCCGCCGTCAATTGCAACGTTTCCTGCCAAAATAAGATCCGCATCTTTATCTTTCAAGTACTCTGCAATGATTTTCGCAGCAGTATATTCATCCATTTCGTCTAAATCGTCTTCGGTATTAATAAGGACAGCTTTATCAGCACCCATAGCCAAAGCGGTGCGCAGTTGTTTTTCAGCCTCTTCGTCACCGATTGTTATGACTGTTACTTCACCGCCATGCTCATCACGAACTTGGATCGCCTCTTCAATCGCATATTCATCATATGGGTTAATGATGAATTCTGCGCCGTCTTCCACGATTTTGCCGTTTGAAACCGCAATTTTCTCCTCTGTATCAAATGTTCGTTTTACCAATGCATAAATGTTCATACTAACAGACCTCCTCAGCTTGTTTAGTTCCCTTTAAATTCTGGTTCCCTTTTTTCGATGAATGCTTGGATGCCCTCTTTTGCATCTTCAGAGACAAACACTTCTCCGAATGAATCAGCTTCCGCTTTCACTCCTTCATAGTAAGATGCAGGTTTTGTATATTGAAGCATGCGCAAAGCAGCTTTCATCGCAATCGGACTTTTCTTGGCAATTTTCTTCGCCATTTCCATCGTCTTCGGCAGTAGCTCTTCATCAGCAACTGCAAGGTTTGCAAGTCCCCAAGCAACTGCTTCTTCCCCAGTAATCGGATCGCTCGTCAAAAGCATTTCGGCAGCTTTTGCCATCCCTACGTAACGAGGGAGCCTTTGTGTTCCCGCGAACCCAGGAATTAACCCTAATTGAAGTTCAGGCAATCCCAATTTTGCCTTTTGTGTAACGATACGGATATGGCAAGCCATCGCCAATTCAAGACCGCCCCCTAACGCAGCGCCATGAATTGCAGCAATGACCGGCTTATGAAAGCTTTCAAGCCTTTCAAAAACATCCTGCCCTGCAGAAGCGAGTTTCGTGAATTCCCCTCCGGATTCAACAGAAGTGAATTCCTTAATATCTGCCCCTGCAGAGAAAAATCGCCCTTCACCATGCAGAATAACGACTCTGACTGACTGATCGCTCGACACTTGATCAAGCAATTGACCGACCTCTTGGATTAAATCCCTTGATAAGGCATTTGCCGGAGGACGGTTAATCGTCGCAACTGCAACTCCGTCTTCAACAGAAATTTTCAAGAACTCCATTTCTCCCACCCTTTCTAACTTGCAGGCTCTGATGATTACGCTTTCATTCCTTTTAAAAGCAAGCGGTGTACTTCAGGAGCCAACTTCATCAAATCATATTTTTGATCGTTCATTACCCATGAAGTGATCGTTTCGTCAATCGTGCCGAACACCATCTGGCGCGCCAACCGAATATCGATCTCTTCGTCAAATTCACCTTGTTCGATTCCTTCCTTCAAAATGGAATCCAACAAGGTTAGATATTCTTTCAATACTTCATTGATCTTATAGCGAAGCTCTTTATTGGACTGTCTCAGCTCAAGCTGAGTAACAATAGCAAGGTGGCGATCACTATGTAGCAGGCTGAAATGATTATCAATCATCTTGTACAACTTCTCTGTCGCACTTATTTCCTTTTGCAAAATCAACTTTACGTTTTCAACAAATACACCCATTTTTTCCCTAAATACAGAGATGAGGATGTCTTCTTTATTTTTAAAATAAAGATAAATTGTTCCATCCGCGACGCCTGCAACTTTTGCGATTTTCGAAACTTGTGCTTGATGGTAGCCGTTTTCAGCAATGGCTACAACTGCAGCATCTACGATTTGTTTGTATTTTGGTTTATCGCGTTTCATTATTATCACCACCAATAAAAAGAAGAAAATATGAATGACTGTTCATTCATATTTTCATATTAATCGTTTATTCAATTATCGTCAAGTGTTTCGTCACGAAGTTTGTAATTCTTTCCCCATTTTCTCTTTTTCTTCTTCAACTAATGAACGTCTTAGTATTTTTCCAACCGCAGTTTTCGGCAATTCTTTGCGGAATTCATATTTGCGCGGCACTTTGTAAGCAGCTAAATTTTCTCGGCAATATTTATCCAACTCTTCTTCCGTTGCCGATTTGCCATCCTTGAAAACGATATATGCTTTCACAGTCTCTCCTCGGTATGGATCAGGCACACCTACCACTACACATTCTTGAATGGCATCATGCTCATAAAGAACTTCTTCAATTTCGCGTGGATAAATATTGAATCCACTCGCAATAATCATATCCTTCTTCCGGTCAACGACAAAGAAATAACCATCCTTGTTCATATATCCTAAATCTCCAGTCAATAACCAGCCATCTCGGAAAGTAGAAGCGGTTTCTTCAGGTCGGTTCCAATATCCTTTCATCACTTGAGGACCTTTAACCGCAATTTCCCCAACTTCCCCATACGGCAATGGTTCAGAAGAATCCGGTCCCAAAATACATGCGTCCGTATCCGGCCACGGTAATCCGATTGAACCTTTTACTCGCTCACCGTCCCATAAGAGATTAGCGATTGCAACGGGTGAAGTTTCTGTTAAACCATACCCCTCCACTAACTTGCCGCCCGTTACCTTTTCAAATTTCTGTTGTAATTCAACCGGCAAAGCAGCCGAACCGCTTATGCAAGCTTTAATAGAGGATAGATCGTATTTATGCAATTGTGGGTGGTTGAGCAAGCCGATATAAATCGTTGGTGCACCTGGAAACAAAGTCGGCTTCTGTTTGTCAATTGTCTTCAATGCCGTATCAAAATCGAACTTCGGAATCAAAACCATTTTATTGCCAAGCATGACAGATAATACAAGGACAGTCGTCATCCCGTAAACGTGGAAAAACGGCAAAATGCCCATAACCGTTTCTTTGCCTTCTTCGCATTTATACAACCATTCATTGCACATTTGCGCATTGGATATCAAATTGGCATGTGACAGCATAACTCCTTTTGGCGGTCCGGTCGTCCCTCCTGTATATTGAAGCAACGCAATATCCGAATCATAATCGAATTCATATTCTATCGGATCGTCTTTTGCAGTCTTCATAATCTCGGTAAATAAATGATTCATGCCTCGATGTTCTACTTTTACGACGATGCCATGTTCTTTCTTTTGAATAAAAGGATAAATCACATTTTTAGGAAACGGCAAATAATCTTTAATCCCCGTAATAATGATGTGCTCCAACTTCGTTTCTTTGACGACTTTCGATATTCTCGCATAAAGATTCCAATGAAATGATCACTTTCGCTCCGGAATCCGACATTTGGTAAGACAATTCCCGCTCCGTATAAAGTGGATTTGTTTGTACTACAACTCCCCCACAGTACAAAATTCCATAATATGCGATTGCGCTTTGCGGACAATTCGGGAGCATGATAGCAACCCGATCCCCTTTTTCGACCCCTAACGCCTTCAAATAATTAGCAAACTTCAAAGCAGATGAATGGAATTCCTTAAATGTAATGTCTTTCCCCATGAAGTGCATCGCCGTTTTGTCCGGAAACTTTTCACTTGCCTTTGTCAAAAATTGTTGTAATGGAATTCTGTCGTAATTGATCGTTTTTCGTATTTCCGGCGGATATTGATCCAACCAAGGCCTTTCAACCATTATAAACCCCCCTCTTCCCATTCCAATTCTTAGAAAATTCCTTCTTCGTTCATTATATCGGTTAATGAATCCGCTTTCAAATAGATTATTCATTTTACTTATAAAAAATGCCTTGACCATAGAATGATCAAGGCGTATTTTGAAACAACCAGTAAATTCCAACAAGAACAAAAAGAACACATACAACGATCAATATTTTAGACAATTTTTCCATACAACATCAATGCTCCTATGAGATGCTGGCTCCGATCACGTAAGATAATCCAACAGAAATTGTCAAAGAGATGAAGCCAACAGCCCGGTTATCATTTTCGATCTCTGTATCTATATTAAACTTTGGAGTAAAAAATTCGAACAAAAGATAAGCGATAATTAACAAAGTGAATCCAAATAATCCCCAGCCAATCATTTGAGGCAACGTATTATGCTGCAAAATAGAATAGCGGAATATATTTGCAACACCAAAAATCTTTCCTCCGGTTGCCATCGCAACAGAGATATTCCCTTTTCGTATTTCCTCCCAGTTCCCATATTTCGTAACAATTTCAAAAAGAACCATAGAAACAACAAGGCAAAGTATCGCAACACTAAAATAGCCCGCCGTTTCTACGAGAGGATGGCTCCAAAAACCTGTCTTTGTCATTATAACGGCTCTCCTTTACCATTCAATCATTCCTAACTATACGAATGACATTCAAAATGGTTTCACAAAAAAACAATTGTTTGAGAAAGTTTATTATTCACTTCAACTCAACGACTGTTACACCATGTCCCCCTTCACCGGCTTCGCCATACCGGTAGCTTTTGACACGAGGATGGTTTTTCAAATAGTTTTGGACACCTTGCCTCAAAGCGCCAGTCCCTTTTCCGTGGATAATTGAAACTTGATGGTAATTAGATAGGAGAGCATCATCAAGATACTTTTCCGTTCTTAACAATGCATTCTCATATCGCTCTCCCCTAAGGTCCAATTCCAATTTCACATAGGAATCCCGACCTTTCACTGTGGCAGAAACGACTGGATCTTTCGTTTTTTCCGGCTTGCTATATTCGAGGCCGGATTCATCTAATTTCATTTTCAAAATACCAATTTGAACGATCCATTCTTTATCGGCAACTTTTTCAATAAGCGTGCCCTTTTGCCCGTATGCTAACACTTTCACTTCATCGCCAACTTGCAACGGTCTTGGCGCTGCTTTCGCTTTGATCTTTTTCTTATCTTCAGCAGGCGAAGCGCCTTCTAATCTTTTTCTTGCTTCAATCAATTCATGTTCCTTCACTTGCGCTCCGGCATTTAACCTCATTGCACGCAATTCGGATATGACTGCTTCTGATTCCGTTCTTGCCTCCTCGACGATTTTTTTCGCTTTTTCTTTCGCTTTCTCAATCAGTTTTTCTTTCATTTCATCAAACTCTGATAGCTTCGCTTCCAATTCCCTTTTTAGTTCTTCTGTTTCAAGCAAGATCGCATGTGTCTGTTCAGCGTCCTTTTCGGATTGAACACGACTTGACTCTAACGAAGCGATCATTGAATCGACTTCTCCTCGGTCACTACCGGTAAATTTCTTTGCCCTGTCGATAATATGACCGTGAAGTCCTAACCGTTTTGAAATTTCGAACGCATTACTACGGCCCGGAACACCGATTAAAAGGCGGTATGTTGGGCTTAATGTGTCAATGTCGAATTCTACACTCGCATTTGCAACTCCGGGGCGGTTATAGCCATACGCTTTTAACTCCGGGTAATGCGTTGTCGCCATGACACGCGCACCGGTTCCGTGCACTTCATCTAAAATCGATATTGCAAGAGCTGCCCCTTCTTGCGGGTCCGTTCCCGATCCTAACTCATCAAATATGATCAATGAGCGGGAATCGAATTTTTTCAAGATGTCTACGATATTAACCATATGTGAGGAAAATGTACTTAAGCTTTGTTCGATGGACTGTTCGTCTCCAATATCAGCGTAAACCGAATCAAAGACAGCAATTTCCGATCCGTCGAGAGCAGGAATCGGCAATCCTGCTTGCGCCATCAATGTGCAAAGACCGACTGTTTTCAATGTGACAGTCTTTCCTCCTGTGTTTGGTCCCGTAATAACAATCGTCGTAATGTCTTGTCCAAATTCAATCGTATTCGCAACAGCTTCTTCGATTGGAATAAGCGGATGCCTTGCCTTCACTAAGCGGATATATCCTGTATTATTTACTTCTGGCTTAGAGCATTTATTTGCTTTGCCAAATTTGGCTTTCGCCAAAATGACATCTATCTCAGATAGGATATCGACCAATACAAATAGATCATGCGCCACTTCCTGCACTTTTACGGACAGCTCAAGTAGAATTTTTTCGATTTCCTCCTGCTCTTTCATTTTTAAATTCCGTATTTCATTATTCGCTTGGACAACGGCATCCGGCTCGATGAACAATGTTTGTCCCGAGGATGACATATCATGGACAACTCCGCCGAAATGTGAGCGATATTCAGCCTTTACCGGAATGACGTAGCGGTCATTGCGGATTGTTACGATCGAATCCGAAAGCATCTTTGCCGCATTTCTGCCCCTCGTATAGCCTTCAAGCTTTTCTCGTACTCGGCCCTCTTGAATTCGAAGGCTTTGACGGATTGAACGAAGTGCATTAGATGCACTATCAATAACATAGCCATTATCGTCGATCGCATGGTTAATTTCGTGTTCCAATCCTGTAAGAATTGGCAATTGCTCTTTTTTTGCCAAAAAATGTGGGATGCTAATATCTTCATCTTCATCGACCGTTTCGATGAATTGACGAAGAATTCGGCTTGCTCGAATCGTATTCGCAATTTCCATTAATTCATACGCACTTAACATACCGCCAATCTGCGCTCTTTTCGCATGCGGCCTTACATCACTTATGCCACCCATCGGAACGTTTCCACGCACTCTTAATATGGCAAGTCCTTCATCGGTCTCTTCCAAAAGCTTAACAACTTCCGTGTATTCACTAACTGGAACCAATTTTTCCATATGGCTTCTTCCTGCAGAAGACGTACAGTAAGTAAGGACAAGTTCTCGTACTTTATCAAATTCAAGTGTTTTCAAGACACGTTTTTCCAATGTCTTACACTTCCTTTCACTTCCGTATAATGTCACGGATGAATTGTTCTAACGGCCATGTATTGACGACCGTCTCTTTTTTCAACCAAGCTTTCTGTGCATATTGCACTCCGATTCTCATATGATCAAGTTGCGCAATGACGTGTGCATCCGTATTAATCGCTACTTTTACGCCTGCATCTTGCGCCATTTTTAAATAGTCCACCGATAAATCGAATCGGTGCGGATTCCCATTCAATTCTAAGATTTTGTCATATTGCTTCGCCCACTCGATCAATTGCGGCACATCTGGGCTATAGCCGTCACGTTGGCCAATGATCCGGCCTGTAGGGTGCGCAATCATATGGACGTACGGATTTTTGATTGCAGCATGGAGACGGTCCATGATTTGCTCTTGTGGCTGATTGAAATTGGAATGGATTGATGCAATAACAAAATCGAGCTCCTTCAATAGTTCATCATCAAAATCTAATGTTGCGTCAGGCAAAATATCCATTTCTGTTCCACAAAAAACTTCAATATCATCGTATTCCTCATTAATTGAGCGTATTTCCGCTATTTGCATTCGTAAACGCTCAGGTGTTAACCCATTCGCTACCTTCAAATATTGCGTATGATCTGTAATGACCATATGCGAATAGCCTTTGCTCCGGCAAGCTTCCACCATCTCACGTATAGAATACGCACCGTCAGACCATGTCGTATGCATATGGAAATCGCCTTTAATATCATCCAACTTCAAGAGCTTATCTAATTCATCAATACGGTCCAATTCAGTGCCGTCGATTCTGAGGGAAGGTGGAATGAAAGGCAATTCAAAGAAGTTAAAAAATGCCTCTTCGGTATCGAAAGTTTGAATTGTGCCATCTTCCATTTCAATGCCATATTCACTAATTTTCATTCCTTTTGACTTAGCCAATTGACGCATTCGCACATTATGATCTTTGGAGCCTGTAAAATGATGCAACGCAGTCGCAAACTGTTCATCTGTTACAAAACGAAAATCCGCATCGACAATCTCTGCCATGTCAAGTGCTACCGATAGTTTTGAGTCTCCTGCGGCAACCGTTTCTTCAATCGGCAATGCTTCCAACAGCTTTTCCCTTACAATAGCCGGTTCATCCGTTACGATGATGAAATCAACATCGCTGCTTTGTTCCTCTGCTCTCCGAAAACTTCCAGCAACTGAAAAACGTTTAATTTCACTTATTTTTTGCAGTTCTTCCTCAATTGATAGAACAATTGATTCAATTTGCCAAACAGGAAGCTTTCCTTTGCGCGTTCCTAATAAATTTAATTCATGCAAAAGCTTTTCTTCAGTCTTTTTGCCAAACCCAGGTACTTTGCTCACTTCATGGGATTCACAGGCAGCACGCAAAGATTCTATTGAATCGATGCCAATCGCTTCTCTAAGCTTCGCAATTTTTTTACCGCCAAGGCCAGGAACTTTCAAGAGTGGAATTAAACCTTTTGGCACTTTCTCTTCAAGCTCTTCCAATAAATCGGACTTTCCTTTTTCAATTAAATCGGTAATGACAGCGCCTGTCCCTTTACCAATTCCTTTAAGGGATAGAATATCGTCCATTTCAGATAAGCTGCGCGGATCCAATTCAAGGACATTCGCCGCTTTACGGAATGCACCAATTTTAAATGGATTTTCTCCTAATAGCTCCATATATAAAGCAATTTTTTCAAATGTACGGATGATCGTTTTTTTATTCAAAAAGGTTCCTCCTCCATTCATTTTCTTTAAAAAAGCTTCCTCCGAAAATGGGGGAAGCTGAATATGCATATACAAAAAGTTTCAGCAAAAATATCTTCAACTGGAATGAAAACGGTTGCTTTCAAAATGGCATTTGTGGAATTCATCAGCACAAACGCCTTTCAACAGTCTGAAGCTACTGCTTATAAATATACCACCAATTTTTTACTGTTTCCGAAATGATCGGGGTATGCTTGAACATTGCATTCGCCAAAATGGAATGATCCAATGCATTTTGTATTATATCCAATGGCAGCATCGCAAGGACATAAAGAATAAAAAATAGTACTATATAAAACTCAATAAATCCTAAACCTGCCCCAAAGAAACGAGAAATAAAACCTATGACAGGCAAGTACTTCAAAAAATCAAACATTGAAGCAATAAGCTGCAATAAAAATTTCACGGTAATAAAAATTAATACAAATGCCAAAAGCCTGTAAAACGTTTGATCCAAATCAAGCTGTTCAACTGTCCAGCTAAGCTTGGCGCCAGCCGTCACGCCAGGATAGGGAACCCAAAGCACGAATTTATCTGCAAGCGGTTTATAATATATGTAAGCGACAATTATTGCGATAATGAAGCCTGTCATATGGATTGCTTGAACGATAAGGCCCCGTCTAAACCCCGTGATTAGTCCTCCTAATAGAAGGAATACTAGTAATAAATCAAGCATAAACGTCCGTCAACCCTTCATCTTATTCAATTCTTGTTCTAATTCCTCAATCCGTTCTTTTAATTTTAAGTAATCATGGACACTATTCACAGCAGTGAGAACTGCAATTTTCGCGCTATCCAAATAGGGATTGCGGGCACTGATTTCCCGCATCCGATCATCAACGATCGATGCGACGAGCCGTACGTGACTGCTCGATTCACTTCCGACAATCGTATATGTCTGTCCATATATATCAACGGTTAGGCGCGTCTTCTGCTCGTCTGCCAATGATGAGACCCCCCAAGTAAAAACTCTGTACTCAATCATACCATGAAACTGTTTTAGTTGAAAAGAGAAGGCAGCCGCAAAGAAGAAATGGTGCAGGAATACATCGTTTTAATGTAGAATAACCAAATAGGCATTTTAGAAAGAGGGATACTTATGACTCAAACTGTCATCGTCGCAAGCGATGCCGTCATGCAAAATATAATAAAACATTATCATGAAATGAAAGTGAGCCGTAATTCACCTCATATTATTTTTGCAGCAAAATTGCCAGATACAACGATCACGGCATATAAATCTGGAAAGGTTTTATTCCAAGGAGGCGGTGCTCTGCGTGAAGCTGCATTGTGGGGGGCCCCTCCTTCGCTCGACGAGGAAAAGCGAAATCTAACAAATTCTTCAAAAGGAGATAAACTTCCAGACCATTTATCTCAGCTCACTGTCTTAGGCTCGGATGAGACAGGGACAGGAGATTTCTTTGGACCTATAACGGTAGCCGCCTGTTTTGTCCGCGCTGACCAAATTGAACTTGTGAAAGAGTTGGGCGTGAAAGATTCTAAGCAATTGACAGACGATTGGATGCGAAAAATAGCGCCTGATTTGCGCGCAACACTTGTGCATAGCGTATTGACATTGAAAAATGATCGATATAATGAAGTGCAAAGCAAAGGCTGGTCGCAAGGGAAAATAAAAGCATTGCTGCATAACCAAGCATTAAGGCATGTGCTGCGCAAATTGGACGGCGAAAAGCCTGATTATATTTTGATCGATCAATTTGCTGAACGCAGCATCTATTACAAGCATATTCAATCTCAGCGTGAAATTATCCGTGAAAATGTCCTATTTGCAACGAAGGCAGAAGGATTGCATGTAGCTGTTGCCGCGGCATCAATTATCGCTCGAGTCGCTTTTTTGGAAGAGATGGATCGTTTAAGCGAAAGAGCAGGTGTTTCTTTGCCGAAAGGAGCAGGACCGAAAGTAGATGAGGTCGCTGCTAAAATTTTATTGAAAAATGGGGAGCCATTTTTAAAATCGATGACAAAATGGCATTTTGCCAATTCTGGAAAAGCGAAAAAGATCGCTTCTATGAAACGGTTATAATTTTGAAAGAGAATAAAATTATCTAAAGATGAATTCAAGGGGATCAAATTGAAGTATAAATTTGTAAAGGTAGAAGTACTGTTACCAGAAGAGTAAATAGAAAAGGTCAGAGATCAACTAAATGAAATTGGTGTGCTAACAGTAAGAAATTACGATAATGTTATTTTTAATTCTCACGTAAGTGGTTATTGGAGGCCATTAGAAAAGGCAACACCATATGAAGGTACTAAAGGAGAAATATCGTTTGGAACTGAATGTAAAATGGAATTTAGATGTTTTCTTAAGAATATTGAAGAGGTAAAAAGGGTGATTAAAAGTGTTCATCCTTATGAAGAGCCAATAATTAACGTGATACCAATATTAAACTAACGGCGCGATTGTTGAACAAAAAAGATGCAGTAGATTTTTGAGTGTTTTTGTCCGTTATACTAACCGAAAGACGATAAAATTTGCTGTGCACGGCTTTCAGTACACAAATTGCAACAGGCAAATGTAAATTAGCAAGGGGTGAAATTGGTAGTTTTTTTGAATTGTTTTTTCAAAAAATACTACAAGTTTCTTGCTGATCTTTAAACGTCGACACGAGAAAAACCACTTTCAGAGAAAAAACATATAGAAAGCTATGATCTGCATGTTCATATTGGATTTCAAGTCGAATAAAACGGGGTTCATTGGAATCGAAAGCCAATGAACCCCGTTATTTTGGTTCTATAATATTTGTTGGGGTATTCACACAAATTCAACAAAAAAAAGCACGTAATCACCATTTCTTTTATACTTGAATTGTCGGAAAACAAGTAAACGAAAGGTGAT
>NZ_JBBCZC010000042.1:0-28734 GCF_037144575.1 Sporosarcina sp. USHLN248 | reverse complement strand
CCCTTCGGGTCACTTCAGAAAAGAGTCCAAGGCAAAAGGCGCCTTAGACTCTTTTCTTCCAGTGCCTGTCAGGGCTAACCGCCCCTCTCCGCTTTTGTTATCATCCAGACTCCGAACGCCAGCCTCTCGGGTCGTTTCGGACTTGAAGCATAAGGCAAAAAGCGCCTTATGTTCAAGTCCTCCAACGCCTGTCGAGGCTAAGCGGCGTTCTCCGCTTTTGTTCAAACTTCCATTACTACTGGTAATACCATTGGTCTTCTTTTTGTTTGGTCGTATAAGAAAGGCGAGAGGATATCGATAATATCGCTTTTTAATGATCCGGAATCTCCGGTTTCTGCCGAAAGTCTCCGTTGGAGCTCTTTCGAAAGAAGTTGTTGCGCTTCGTTGATCATCATGCCTGATTCTCTCATGTAAACGAAACCTCTTGAAATGAGGTCTGGACCAGAAACGACCTTGTTCCGCTTTTTATCGACAGTGGCGACGACAATAACTAATCCATCTTCAGAAAGGATTTTACGATCTCTTAAAACGACGCTGCCAATATCTCCGATTCCGCTTCCGTCGATATACACATCTCCTGATGGGATTCTGCCAGCAATGCGGGCCGAGTCTTCCGTTAATGCTAAAACATCACCATTGCTCATAATGAATGTATTGTCCGACTCAACATCACAATCGATAGCGAGTTCCTTATGCATTTTCAACATGCGGTACTCACCATGGATCGGCATAAAATATTTTGGTTTAATAAGGCGTAGCATCAGTTTTTGCTCTTCTTGGGATCCATGACCTGACGTATGGATATTGTTCAATGCGCCGTGAATGACTTCCGCACCAGCACGGAAAAGGGCATTGATCGTCTTATTGACACTAAGCGTATTCCCAGGAATTGGCGAAGAAGAGAAGATCACTGTGTCACCAGGCTGGATTTGCACTTGCCTATGCGTGCCATTCGCAATTCTCGATAAAGCTGCCATCGGTTCACCTTGGCTTCCTGTACAAAGGATCATCACTTCGTTGGCCGGCAGTCGGTTCAACGTTTGAGCGTCGACGAACAGCTCTTTCGGTGCATTAATATATCCTAATTCACGTCCGATCGTAATTGCATTGTCCATGCTGCGGCCAAATACAGCGATTTTTCTCCCATAATTTTCAGCCGCTTCTATCACTTGCTGAAGACGGTGAATATTGGAAGCGAAAGTGGCAAAAATAATGCGCCCATCGACTTTGCGGAAAATATCATTCAAGCTTTCCCCAACTTTACGCTCTGACATTGTAAAATTCGGAATTTCCGCATTCGTGCTGTCTGATAATAGGCAAAGAACGCCATCGCTTCCTACTTTAGCCATCTTTGCAAGATTGGCAGGTTCTCCAACAGGTGTGAAGTCGAATTTGAAGTCACCTGTATGGACGATATTGCCTGAAGGCGTTTTGACAACGACTCCAAAAGCATCAGGAATACTATGCGTTGTTCGGAAGAAAGAAACGGATGTTTTTCGGAACTTAATGAGATCGTCTTCTTTGATTTCAATCATTTTCGTCGTTCTAAGCAGTCCGTGTTCATCTAATTTGTTGCGCAACAGGCCTAAAGCCAATTTTCCTCCATATACGGGCATGTTCACTTTTCTCAAAAGATAAGGGATGCCGCCGATATGGTCTTCATGGCCATGTGTGATGAATAAACCTTTAATCTTGTCTGCGTTTCGTTCCAAATACGTGTAATCTGGAATGACATAGTCAATTCCTAAAAGGTCATCTTCCGGAAATTTAATACCTGCATCGATGACAATGATTTCATCTTGAAATTGAACGCAATACGTGTTTTTTCCGATTTCGCCAAGTCCGCCTAAAGCGAAAACCGCTGTTTCATTGTTCTTAATAAGCTTCATAATGATTAGTCCTGCACTAATTCAAACTGGGCAGAGGATTTTTCGTATTCTAAATGCTCTCCCTCAAGCACTTGAATTAGTTCAATGTTATAATTGCGGTTTTTCAGTTTTTCGCGGACAGATTTTTCAGAATCAGCTTCAATGTACAAGCTCTTTGTCGTTTCGCGAACAGGTACTTGATTTGGATTCTCCTGATAATAAACTTTGTAAATCATGTTTTGGTCTCCTTTTTCGTTCGTTTAAATCTTTCTCTTAATATTATCACGGCAGTTGCTTAAAATAAAGAAAAGCCCACCAAATCAGAAGGTGGGCTGTAATTAACCACTGAATTATGCAATCGTCTTTTTACCGAGTATGCCATTGAGCCGTCTCAACAATTTACGTTTTAGGCGCTTATACATGGGCATATCACTCCTTAAAGACATTGTACCGCTTTTTAATATTTCTGTCAAGTTGGATATGTTATCGCCTAATTCCGATCATAAGGAGTCGAATTAGGAATTTCCTTGTAAGGCGCTTTCGGATCGATATGATCAAAAAACATGATGCCATTTAAATGGTCCAATTCATGCTGAAAAGCGATAGCAGGCAAGCCCTTTAATCTCTTCTTATATTCATTTCCATCTTCATCGAATGCCTTTATGGTGATTCTTGCATAACGGGGAACATAGCCATCGACATCTCTGTCAACGGATAAGCACCCTTCACCGGATGATAAATATGTTTTTTCGACAGAATGACTGATGATTTTTGGATTGATAGCAATCAAGCTGAGTGGCTCTTTACCTTCTTCTTCATCAATATGGAGAGCGAAGATTCTTTTTGACACAGCGACTTGTGGTGCAGCTAATCCAATTCCCGGACGCAAACCATATTGCAGACATACTTCGTCATTTTGACTGTTTTTCAAGTATTCGAGTAAATCGTGTGCAAGTTGTTTTTCTTCTGTCGATAAAGGGAAAGTTACTTCTTCCGCAACTTTTCGAAGCATAGGATGGCCTTCACGGACAATATCTTTCATTAAAATCATAAAAATGTACTTCCTTTCAATTTCCTTCTGTACATATAGTATAGTCGAATACGAAAATGTGATAAAGGATTTTACCGCAAACTTGAATTGAAGTATTGAGAAGGTTATAGTTTTAGTCAGATTGGAGGTTTATAGATTTGAATAAAATGATGATTGGATTAATAGCCGCAGGCGTTTTAACATTATCCGGCTGCAGTATGGGTGCTTCAATAGAGAAGCAATTATCAGATACACTTATAAAAATGAATGATTCAGAAGCTGAATATGAAAAAAATCAAACGACCTTGAGCGATTTGGAAAAAACAGAACAGAAACTGTTTGGAGAAACGATGGAATTGACGAAAGAAGACGTGGACGAACTTAGCAAAAATGTACAGGAGCTTACTACATCCACACAAGATCGACTTAAGCATCTTGAAAGTGAAGAGGCTTCAATGGATGAAGCGAAGAAGTATATTAATCAATTGAACAAAACTGCTGACGATGCTGGTGAGGAGATCAAAGAAAAAATCTTAGAGTTAAGCACTGCCGCAACCGAACGGTATGATCTTCACGCATCCTTTACGGAACAATATAGAAAATTAACTTCCATCCAACAGGAATTTTATGAGCTTTTAGAGAAGAAAGATGTTGAATTGGCGACACTACAAAGTAAAGCAGATGAAATCAATGAACAAAACACTGTCGTGCAATCTACGATAGAACAGTTCAACGCTAAGACAAAAGAAGTCAATAACTTGAAAGATGCACTTTTTTCAAGTTTAGAAGCAGATGAATAAAGGGAAAGAATAAGTGGAGGCTTATAAACGCTCCACTTTTTTATATAGTTAAACGACATTCTATTATAATACAGAGATTATATTGTAGTAGTACAGAATCTTATTTCAGTATAATTATGAAAAATTATCCGTGCTGTAATGTCAGTAGTTTCAATGATTGACCAAACAAATCCGATTCAGTATACTAAAAAAGAAAGGTAATTGTATTACTCAATCATTTGATTAAACATAATACAGATGTAAAGGAGAGTTGCCTAAATGGCTGCCAAAAAAGACAAGCAGTTCGATCCTGTGGAAACGCTTCATTCGATTGAAGAGAAGTTTGAAATGTTCCAGATCTTGAACGAAGAAGGTGAAATCGTCAACGAAGGTGCGGATCCGAAACTGTCCGATGAAGAGTTGGTAGAGTTAATGTCCCGTATGGTCTATACAAGAATTTTGGACCAACGTTCTATTTCATTAAATAGACAAGGGCGTCTTGGCTTCTACGCACCAACAGCAGGGCAGGAAGCATCCCAATTAGCATCCCATTTCGCATTGGAAAAAGAAGATTTCATCTTGCCGGGGTACCGTGATGTTCCGCAAATCGTATTCCATGGTTTACCGTTACATATGGCTTTCCTTTGGTCTCGCGGACATTATGAAGGAAGTGCCTTCCCGGAAGGCTTAAATATTCTATTTCCACAAATTATCATCGGAGCGCAATACATCCAAGCGGCTGGCGTTGCGTTAGGATTCCAAAAACGTGGCAAGAAAGCTGTTGCAATGACTTATACAGGTGATGGTGGAACTTCACAAGGAGATTTCTATGAAGGAATCAACTTTGCAGGCGCATACCGTGCACCGGCAATTTTTGTTGTCCAAAACAACCAATATGCAATCTCCACACCTCGTGAATTGCAGACTGCAGCTAAAACATTAGCGCAAAAAGGTGTTGCAGCTGGCATTCCAAGCATTCTTGTCGATGGAATGGATGCTCTTGCAGTATATGCAGCAACTCGTGATGCTAGGGAACGCGCAATTAATGGTGGAGGTCCAACGTTGATCGAGACAATGTGTTACCGCTATGGTCCGCATACAATGGCTGGAGACGATCCAACGAGATACCGTACATCTGATACGGATAACGAATGGGAAAAACGCGATCCGCTTATCCGCTTCCGCAAATACCTTGAGGGTAAAGGTTTGTGGAATGAAGAGAAAGAAAATGAAGTAATTGAGCGTGCGAAGGAAGAAATTAAAGAGGCGATCAAAAAAGCCGATGCAGCACCGAAGCAAAAAGTAACTGATTTCATGAAAATAATGTACAAAGGCGATATGCCTTATAATTTGAAAGAGCAATTCGAACTGTATACAGAGAAGGAGTCGAAGTAACCGATGGCACAAATGACGATGATTCAAGCGATTACCGATGCAATGCGCACGGAGCTTAAAAATGATGAAAACGTCCTCGTCTTCGGTGAAGACGTTGGCGTTAACGGCGGGGTATTCCGCGCAACTGAAGGTTTGCAAAAAGAGTTTGGCGAAGACCGTGTATTTGATACACCGCTTGCTGAATCGGGCATCGGTGGACTGGCGGTCGGTTTGACGCTAACAGGTTTCCGACCGGTAATGGAAATCCAGTTCTTCGGGTTTTTATATGAAGTGATGGACTCTGTCAGCGGTCAATTGGCGCGCCAATCATTCCGGACAGGCGGAAAATTCAATGCACCTGTTACAATCCGCTCCCCATTCGGTGGCGGCGTTGCGACACCAGAGATGCACGCAGACAGCTTCGAAGGATTAGTTGCTGCTCAGCCAGGGTTGACTGTCGTAATTCCATCTACGCCATATGACGCAAAAGGGCTTTTGATCTCAGCGATCCGCGATGAAAACCCAGTTGTGTTTTTGGAGCATATGAAGCTTTATCGTTCATTTAGACAAGAGGTTCCTGAAGAGGAATATACAATTCCTTTAGGGAAAGCGGATGTGAAGCGTGAAGGTAATGACCTTTCAATTTTCACATATGGAGCGATGGTTCATGAGAGTTTAAAAGCTGCAGAGGCGCTTGAAAAAGAAGGGTACTCTGTTGAAGTGGTTGACTTGCGTACTGTTCAACCGTTAGATATCGAAACAATTATCGCTTCGGTTGAGAAAACGAATCGTGCGATCGTAGTCCAAGAAGCTCAAAAACAAGCTGGAATTGCTGCGAACGTTGTATCGGAAATTACTGAGCGTGCAATTTTAAGCTTGGAAGCTCCAGTATTGCGTGTAACTGCACCGGATACTGTCTATCCGTTTGCCCAAGGCGAAAACACTTGGTTGCCAAACGCGAACGACATAATCGACACGGCTAAAAAAGTACTTACATTCTAAGGATTTATTTTAAAATTGCCAAATGATTATGGGAGCAATTTCCGTTAAAGGAGCATTAAACGTTTGCGTTTGGAACAATATCAATTGCTTTAATAAGTGTTGCGTAACACAATTCAACGCTCGCTAAACCAAACGTTTAGTTCCAAATATTTAGGGCTACGAAAATAAGAAAGGGTGAATCTTGTGGCATTCGAATTCCGTTTACCAGATATCGGGGAAGGAATTCATGAAGGTGAAATCGTTAAATGGTTTGTTGCGAAAGGCGATAAAATCAATGAAGACGATACACTTCTTGAAGTCCAAAACGATAAGGCTGTAGTAGAAATACCTTCTCCTGTTTCGGGTACAGTAGAAGAAATTTTAGTTCAAGAAGGAACAGTGGCAGTTGTAGGGGATGTGCTGATCCGTTTCGACGCTCCAGGCTATGAAAATGAAAGTAGCGGCGAAGAGAAAACTGAGGCACAAGTACAATCTACTGCTGAGTCCGGTCAAAAGATCGACAAGGAAGAGTTGCAAAAAGAACAACAGGAAGAGAAAACTGTACAAAATGTTGCGGCTGACGAGAAACCTTCACGTCGTGTCATTGCGATGCCTTCTGTCCGTAAGTTTGCAAGAGAAAATGATGTGGACATTAAGCAAGTAAGCGGTACGGGGAAAAATGGCCGAGTGCTTAAAGAAGATATTGAAGCTTTCATGAATGGCGGCCAAGCGGCCATCGCGCAAGGTGCAGAGTCAGAAGCTGCCGATACGAAAGCTTCAGAACAGCAATCCGCTCCTGCAAAAGCAGCTCCAGTCGTATTGGAGGGGGATTTCCCGGAAACGAGAGAAAAAATGTCCGGCATCCGCAAAGCGATTGCAAAAGCGATGGTCAATTCGAAACATACAGCGCCTCATGTTACATTGCTGGATGAAATCGATGTTACCGAGCTGGTTGCACATCGTAAGAAATTCAAGGAGATTGCGGCTGAAAAAGATATTAAGCTGACCTATTTACCGTATGTCGTAAAAGCATTAGTATCTACTTTGCGTGAATTCCCGCAATTGAATACGACGCTTGATGATGAAAAAGAAGAAATTATCCAGAAGCATTATTACAATATTGGTATTGCAGCAGACACGGATCGTGGTCTTTTAGTTCCTGTCATTAAGCATGCAGACCGTAAATCGGTATTTGCGATTTCTGAGGAAATCAACCAGTTGGCAACGAAAGCACGGGATGGCAAATTGTCGCCTGCTGAGATGAAAGGTGCTTCATGCTCAATTACGAATATCGGTTCTGCTGGAGGACAATGGTTCACTCCAATTATTAATCATCCTGAAGTAGCAATTTTAGGTATTGGCCGCATTTCTGAAAAACCTATTGTAAAAAATGGTGAAATTGTAGCTGCACCTATGTTAGCATTATCATTGGTATTCGATCACCGTGTAATTGATGGGGCGACAGGCCAACAAGCCTTAAACCATATTAAGAAATTGCTCGGTAATCCAGAACTTTTATTAATGGAGGCGTAGGCAAATGGTAGTAGGAGATTTTCCAATCGAAGTAGATACGCTCGTAGTCGGATCTGGCCCAGGAGGATACGTAGCAGCGATTCGTGCGGCTCAATTAGGCCAGAAAGTGACAATCGTTGAGAAGGAAAATTTGGGTGGAGTATGTTTGAATGTCGGATGTATTCCTTCAAAAGCATTGATTTCGGTCGGTCACCGTTACGCATCCGCTAAAGATTCCGATGATATGGGAATTAGCGCATCAGATGTCAAACTTGATTTCACAAAAGCGCAAGCGTTTAAAGATAGCGTTGTGAAAAAATTGACAGGCGGCGTCGAAGGGCTTCTAAAAGGCAATAAAGTTGATATTGTCAAAGGTGAAGCATATTTTGTAGACAGCAACACAGCTAAAGTAATGGATGAAAAATCATCCCAAACTTACAAATTTAAAAACGCGATCATTGCAACTGGATCTCGTCCGGTGGAAATTCCATCCTTCAAATATTCAAAACGCGTTATTAACTCTACTGGCGCATTGAATCTTGAAGAAGTGCCAGGTCATCTTGTCGTAATCGGCGGAGGATATATCGGAACTGAGTTAGGTTCTGCATATGCGAACCTCGGTTCAAAAGTGACGATCATTGAAGGTGCTGACGATATTCTTGCTGGCTTTGAAAAGCAAATGACACAAATCGTCAAAAAAGGCTTGAAGAAAAAAGGCGTAGAAGTCGTTGTGAAAGCATCTGCAAAAGGTGTTGAAGAATCTGACAGTGGCGTAGTTGTCACATATGAAGCGAAGGGCGAAGAGCAAAAAGTTGAAGCTGATTATGTTCTTGTAACAGTTGGCCGTCGTCCGAATACAGATGAAATCGGTCTTGCAGAAATGGGCATTAAAATGTCTGATCGTGGTCTGATTGAAGTTGACAAACAATGCCGTACAAGCGTTTCGAACATTTATGCAATCGGTGACATTGTTGCTGGCCCTCAATTAGCTCACAAAGCTTCTTATGAAGGTAAAGTGGCAGCTGAAGCCATTTCAGGTGAAAAATCTGAAGTTGACTACTTGGCAATTCCGGCAGTTTGCTTCACAGACCCAGAACTTGCTACAGTTGGGCTTAATGAACAACAAGCAAAAGATGAAGGCTATGAAGTGACTGTAGGTAAATTCCCATTCGCAGCAAATGGCCGTGCGCTTGCGCTTAATGCAACTGATGGTTTCGTGAAGTTGGTAGCTCGCAAGGAAGACGGTCTTCTATTAGGAGCGCAAATTGTTGGTGAAAATGCATCTGATATGATCGCTGAGCTTGGACTTGCAATTGAAGCAGGCATGACGCTTGAAGATATTGCAATGACAATCCATGCGCATCCAACTTTAGGCGAAATTTCTATGGAAGCAGCAGAAGTTGCTTTAGGCAAACCGATTCATATGATTACAAAATAATACAAACAGACGCCTGTGAAGAATTGATCTTCGCAGGCGTTTTTTATTCCATAGATTTAATAGCACTCTATTTGAAGCACTAAACAATCGCGTGTTAGGATAGAACTATTCAACATTTCTTAAGCGGGCATCTCCAATATTTTAATAGTTTTGTGCCGCAATGAGAGAGAATGGCAAAAGGAGTGTTTGTATGTTTGGGAGAATGGGATATATGTCGGTCTTTGCTTTATTTTTATTGACTGCTTGTCAAAATGAGCCAGTATTAGAGAATGAACAACCGGATGCGATGGAACAGCAGTCAGTAAGTGAAGAAGATGACAGTGGAATGGCTGAAAAAGTCGTTGACAGTGAAGAGATATCGGAGGAGGCTGAAGATGAAGAGTCTATAGCCAAAATAGAGCCTCAATATGAATTAAATCCGGAAACGTACTCGATTGTTCCGATTGGCGATGCTAATCCGAAAGTCGTTTTGCTAACAATTGATGATGCACCCGACAAAAGAGCGCTCGATATGGCGAAGACATTAAAGGAATTAGACGCGCCGGCAATCTTCTTCGTTAATGGACATTTCATTACGACAGAAGAAAAAGAAACAGCATTGAAAGAGATTTATGAGATGGGCTTCATGATTGGGAACCATACAAAAACGCATGCTAATTTAAAAAGTTTGTCTGAAGAGGAACAGAGGGAAGAAATATTATTCGTCAATGACAAAGTAGAAGAGATTACAGGTGAAAGGCCGCACTTTTTCAGAGCACCGTTCGGAGTGAATACAGATTTCAGCAGAGAGTTGGCGAAGGCAGAAGGTATGCAGCTGATGAACTGGTCATATGGATACGATTTTGAAAAAGAATATATGACGAAAGATAAAATTGCAGACATTATGGTGAATACAGAATTACTTCGAGATGGTGCCAATTTGCTTATGCATGATCGTGAATGGACTGCAGATGCCCTTGATGAGATTGTGACAGGGCTAAGGGAGAAAGGCTATGAGCTGGTCGATCCGCATTTCATTAAAGGCTTTGACGAATAAAATCGACAGGGGGAATTAGGATGAAGTGGAAAACGAGAGTGACCGAGTTGTTAGGTATTGAATTGCCGATCATCCAAGGGGGCTTGGCGTATCTTGCTTACGCTGACTTATGTGCAGCTGTTTCGAATGCTGGCGGTTTAGGGCAAATTACTGCTATGAGTTTGCCTTCGACAGATGCGTTGCGCACTGAAATTAGAAAAGTGAAGGAGATGACGTCCAAACCGTTTGGTGTCAATTTTGCGATTGGGCAACACGGACGGCCGTTTGAGCATATGGTTGAAGTAGCGCTTGAAGAAGGTGTCCCAGTCGTCTCGGTGACTGGCGGGAATCCGGCACCTTTTTTTGAATTGATGAAAGGTTCAAATGTGAAAAAGCTCGTCCTTGTCGCCGCTAAAAAACAGGCGTTGAAGGCGGAATCTTTAGGTGCTGATGCAGTTATGGTCGTTGGGCAGGAAGGAGGCGGCCATTTAGGACGGGATGATATTGGCACAATGGTTTTAGTCCCGCAAGTTGTTGATGCGCTTCGAATACCTGTGATCGCTTCCGGTGGTATCGGGGACGGTAGAGGATGGATGGCAGCACATGCGTTGGGCGCCGAAGGAATAGAAATGGGAACAAGGTTCATTGCAACGAAAGAATGTGTACATGCTTCCGAAGCCTATAAAGAAGCATTGATAAGGTCCGATGAAACGAGTACGGTGGTCATTAAACGATCTTTAGGCGCTCCTGCAAGAGCTTTGTCAAATGAATGGACGGATAAAATCTTACAGATGGAAAAAAATAATGCTACGTATGAAGATTTGAAGGATTTTATAAGTGGTGAAGCAAATCGCAGATTCATCTACAACGGCGATGAAAATGAAGGTTTTGGCTGGGCAGGTCAAGTGGCGGCGATGATCAAAGGGGTTCCTTCGGTAAACGAGTTGTTCGCTCAAATGGTGAATGAAGCGGAGCAGATTCGAAAAAGATGGCAATCATTATAAGGACGAAAGGCGGATTATGAATGGATTACAGTTATCCTTTACGACCTGATTGGTCAACCGAAGAAATTATCGATGCAGTAGCATTTTTTCAAGCTGTGGAGAAGGCGTATGAATCGACAATAAAAAGAGAGGAATTCATGTCCGCTTACAGGTTGTTTAAAACGATCGTTCCTTCAATGGCAGAAGAAAAAACTTTATTCAAGGAATTTGAAGAAGTGAGCGGTTTGAACTCCTATCAAGTCGTTAAAAAAGCGAAAGCAGGAATCGATGGAGAACTGCTTGATATGTCACGTTGAAAAGTAGAAATGAATAAAAGAAAGAAGAGGCGAATTCCTGTTTTGGGAAATCGCCTTCTTTTTTGATTTTTACGTTAGTAGAAAGCGGTCCGTTTCAATGTAAAACGAGCGAAATGGAAATTTATTTCTGCGCCGCTTTTCTTAGAGAATGCGTGAATTCAAGCGATTTATGCGTTTTGTGATGCTTAAGAACGGCCAATCATGACATCATAAATAGGGAACAGCTCATCGATCGTTGATTCGCAAAGTGTCATAAATTCTTTTTCGCTTAATTGATATGCAGCTTCTGGCTGTACATGTTTCCCGATAACGAGTTCAGCTTTTTTGACAGTTAGAAGGCGCTCCAAAAGCTTCTCAATCCCCTCTTTGCTAATTTCCTTAATATTCATCGCGTCAGGTTTCATATGATCTCCATTTATGACAAAGTCTTTAGGCAATGATTGAATCAATTTACTGTTTTGCAGAAGCCTTTCAGCAATTCCTTTTTTATCTGGATTTTCATAAATAACAGCTAAAACGATAAACAGATGGGTGCCCCATAAGCCAACTTGGAAATGAGGCAATGCCTTATATCCTCTTTTAGCCGGTGCGAAGGCGACCCAACTGTCCTTCGGCGGATTGACCGTACGTCTGGCATGCCTTGCGATATGAGGGTAAAATTCACCCGTTCCGTGGGATGATAAGTAAGTTGATAAATGATCTCCGATGAGTTTGAACTTCGGCTGGATTTTATTTTGAAGAGCCTCCATTCTATGTTCTAAACCATCGATTGAAAAGACATCAAAATCGTCTTTTGTCCAAAATTGGTACGACATCTTATTACCTCCGTTTAATTATTCCACGTTTATCGTAACAGAAAATGGGGAACAATCTTATACAAGAAGGCTTATAACTAACAAAAGCGACGAGGCCGGCATACGCTAAGAGTAAGAATACGTTGGACGGAAGCTAATTACAAAAAGGGGTGTTAATCCATGAAACAAGTTGTCCATATCATTCGTAAAGCTGAGATTGAAAAGGAATATGTGAAGCTGCTGCATTTAGAATTGGATTATGAATTAGCTACGCTTCATGATGCAGTCCAAGAAAAAGATGAAAAGCAAATTGAAAAAAGCAAGCTTAGACTCACTGAAATCCATAGTGAGCTGGAGACGTTTAATGCGTTTGCTTAATGGAAGCCTGTTGAGCCGGAGAAAGGTGCCTTCACGAATTCTTCTGAAATGGAGGAAACGTGAATGACACCTTTTTTATTTACCCATAGGCGGGAATTTGTAAACAGGTTGGCCATTGATTGATTGTGCTATAATGGATTGGCCGCGAAACGGATATAGTTGAAGCGGCCATTATACATATGCACAATTCAAATTACGGATGAATTTTACCGTTACAATAAGGGGGATGGCAATGAATTGGGGAATGATTGACCGGTATGCAAAGTCATTGATCCGGGAAGCAGGCCATAAAATTAGAGTATCATTTTTCAATACGATCGATATTGAATCAAAAGCGGATGCCAATGATCTTGTTACGAATATCGACAGAGGGATCGAGCAGTTTTTCATAAAAAGGATTCGGAAAGACTTTCCCGACCATAAAATTTTTGGCGAGGAAGGGTTCGGAGATCAAATTGATTCACTTGATGGCATCATATGGATGCTTGATCCGATTGACGGGACGATGAACTTCATTCACCAAAAACGGAATTTCGCCATTTCATTAGGCATTTATATGGATGGGATGGGCATCTTAGGATATATATATGATGTGATGAACGATGATTTTTATCATGCTATGAAGGGCGAAGGTGCATATTACAACGATGAGCGGCTTCCTGCATTGGAAAGCACACCTTTGGAATTAGCAATCATTGGTGTGAACGCAAGCTGGGTAGCGCCGAATCGGCGTATTGAAAATGAACCGATTGCGAAAATGGTACAAGCTTGTCGAGGAACACGCTCTTACGGTTCGGCGGCGATTGAATTGGCATATGTTGCTTCGGGGAGAATCGACGCGTATATGTCATTGCGTCTATCGCCATGGGATATTGCTGGAGGCATGGTCATTGCACAGGAAGTTGGAGCGATTGCGACGAATATGAAAGGTGAAAAACCGCATTTATTGGGACAAGATACATTCATTGTCGCAAAGCCGAAGTTGCATGATGAATTGCTGACAAATTATATTCAATTAAAATAAAATGAAAAAGGGACTGGAATGATCGTAAAGATTCCAGTCCCTTTATATGAAAGAAGTAGCATTAAAGCAATCCTTCTTCGCGCATTTTCTTTTTTGTTTTGAAGCCGTTCCCCATGACGAAGAATAGGGCTAAAATAGAGATGGCGGCAACAGGAATGCTGCGCATGCCGACACCGACACCAATTCCGCACATTGCAGCTACTGCAGCGAGAGAATAAATGACGAAAACCCATTTAATGTTTTTCAATTGAATTAACCTCCGCCTAAAGTAAATGTTTTTTAATCTATGTCCTATGTGCTATAATAACACAGTTAAGCATCTGAAAAAAGACAAACGGAGTGAAAATATGACAACAATACGTAATGATTTACGAAATATAGCGATCATCGCACACGTCGACCACGGAAAAACAACTCTTGTCGACCAATTATTGAAACAATCCGGGATTTTCCGGACGAATGAGCATGTGGAAGAACGTGCAATGGACTCCAATGATCTTGAACGTGAACGCGGAATTACGATTTTAGCCAAAAATACTGGTATTGAATATAAAGATACAAAAATCAACATTTTGGATACCCCTGGACATGCTGATTTTGGGGGAGAAGTAGAACGGATTTTAAAAATGGTTGATGGTGTTATTCTTGTAGTCGACTCCTTTGAGGGATGTATGCCGCAAACCCGGTTTGTTTTGAAAAAAGCATTGGAAACTAATTTGAAGCCAATTGTCGTAGTCAATAAGATTGACCGGGAATTTGCACGTCCGGAAGAAGTCGTCGACGAAGTGTTGGAGCTATTCATCGAGTTGGATGCCAACGACGAACAACTGGAATTCCCAGTTGTCTATGCTTCAGGATTTAATGGAACAGCAAGTTTATCACCTAACCCTGCTGATCAGGAAGATACACTACGGGTTCTATTCGACGCCATTGTAGAACATATCCCGGCACCGATTGACAATCGTGATGAGCCGTTGCAATTCCAAGTTTCGCTTTTGGACTACAATGACTATGTTGGACGAATCGGCATCGGTCGAGTGTTTAGAGGAACGATGAAAGTCGGTCAACAAGTTACAGTCATTAAACACGACGGATCAACGAAAAATTTCCGAGTTACAAAAATGTATGGGTTTTTAGGTCTTAAAAGAATTGAAATCAATGAAGCAAACGCTGGAGATCTCGTTGCCATTTCAGGAATGGAAGGGATCGATGTTGGCGATACGGTATGTCCTGTAGACCATCCTGAGGCATTGCCGGCTCTTCATATCGATGAACCGACATTGCAAATGACATTTTTAGTGAACAATAGCCCTTTTGCAGGTAAAGAAGGGAAATGGGTAACTGCAAGGAAAATTGAAGAGCGGTTAGAGCAACAATTGGAAACGGACGTATCTTTGCGTGTTGATCCGACGGATTCTCCTGATGCATGGGTCGTTTCCGGCAGGGGCGAACTACATTTGTCCATATTAATTGAAAATATGCGACGGGAGGGCTATGAACTTCAAGTATCTAAACCGGAAGTCATTATAAAAGAGATCGATGGTGTTCGCTCTGAGCCTGTAGAACGGGTGCAAATCGATATTCCAGAAGAGTATACTGGCTCCATCATTGAGTCGATTGGCGAGCGAAAAGGTGAAATGCTTGATATGATCAATAATGGAAATGGCCAAGTACGACTCATATTCCTAGTTCCTGCACGTGGCTTGATTGGCTATTCTACAGAGTTTCTTTCTTTAACAAGAGGATATGGGATCATCAATCATACTTTCGATTCGTACAAGCCTGTCGCTCATGGGAAGGTTGGCGGAAGACGCCATGGTGTATTAGTTTCCATGGAGACCGGAACCGTTACTGGATATGGTATAATGCAATTGGAAGATAGAGGTATTATGTTTGTAGAGGCCGGAACTGAAATTTATGCAGGGATGGTTGTCGGTGAAAATAACCGTGATAATGATTTGACGATCAATTTGACGAAAGTAAAACATGCAACAAACGTCCGTTCAGCAACAAAGGACCAAACTGTCACGACGAAAAAACCTCGGATTTTATCATTGGAAGAGGCTTTGCAATATGTTGGTGATGACGAATATTGTGAAGTGACTCCTCAATCAATTCGTTTGCGCAAAAAAATCCTCGATAAGAACGAACGGGAACGTGCACAAAAAAAGAAAAAACTTGGTGAATGAGTTGTGCGGTACACATCAGTTGCAAAATTTTCACATCGGCAAGAACAGTTGTTAGCTCGAAAAAACAGATAGTAAAGTTGAGCTGGCAATAACTTGTATGAGCGGGTGTGTATATTATCCCCACTCATACAAGTTTCACTGTATAATAATAGTGGGAAATAAAAAGAATGCGTACAATCGCTTTGCTTAGAAGGGAATGTGCTATATGAATGGTACTATTGGGGATGCAGATACAATTGAAGCAATGTCTCCAGTTGTTCGAATGATTTATGAGCTGACATCATCTTCAATGACTGGTATTTTGTTGTTCATTGTCGTTTTCATCCTTTCAGCTATCGTTTATAAGTTAGGTTTTGCGCGCAAAATAAAGCTTTGGCAAAATGTTGTCGTTTATAGTTTCCTATTTTTAGGATGTATTATTTTGACGTTTTTCGCCATTTTCCTTCCGATCGTAGAAGGGCTTATAGTTGCCGCGCTAATTTTGATCATTTATAGAGTACGCCGTATGAATGAACATAAACAAAACTCCACCAACTAGCTGGTGGAGTTTTTTATTGTTGTTAAAAGTTGCTTTCTGCACTGTGGGAACTGCGAAAGAAATGGAATTTCCCGGTTGAAATTCTCCGGTTCGTTTCATTTGTTATTCTATCTTTGCATTGCTCACACATATACGTATTGATCGGATGGTTTCGCAACTTTTTTGCTAATGGCGTGTCTTCGGGAAGGTTCCCGATTTCATCGCAAAGTACACATTTTACTCGCAATGGATCAACTCCTTAAAAAAGGAAACTCATTTGAAAGTCATATTTTGCTCATTGTCGGTATTAATGAATTGTAATGCCGGTCACGTTTCTCATCGGTGTCGATTGGTTGGAACCGTCTTTAAAAAGAACATGGACTGGCCCATCTTCAGTAATCGGTTTTCCGTTGTCGCTAAACTTCAAAATGAAATCATTTACGCGAGAAAGAGGGAATGTTTCCTCAATTTGATCACCGAGTTCAAAAGTGATTTGTTCTGCATCGTCATCAGGAACGGCATTTTTAATAAAGTGGTCGAGAGAAATGCCGAAGGTGCCAGTAATCATTTTTTTTCTATCAAATTTCTTTTCCGTTTTTAAAGTTGGCGGAAATACTGCCCCTTCCATAATTTCGCGGGACCAATGAGCGCCCATATCTTTTTTGTATTCTTCAATTTCATCCTTTTCGATGAAGTCAGTTGTGAAAAAAGTGTTTAGGTCAATTTTTCGATCGTCAAATATCCATACAGTTGGATCTAACGTAATGACGTGTTTGACCTTACCTTTAATCGGAATAATTGCTTCCAAATGAATAGCCCCCTACATAATGAATATCGAATTCTACACATTAAGTATACCGCTTCAATTATCATGTGGAAAGCTTTTCACATTCTTCATGATTGAATAGTACCGTCGTTTTATAAGGCTCCTCATCGTCTCATAAGGGAAACACTTGCAATTTGGCTTGTCAAAGGCTACAATTTATTCATACTCACCAAGAAGAAATATGGGGTGAATGGGGGCGTCCTCATGGATATAGAAGTTCAAGAAACATATCAGGAAAAAGCTTTGAAACAACTTCAAGCTGATGCCGAAAAAATTGCTCAACTCATAAAAGTGCAGATGGATCATTTGACGATGCCTCAATGCCCGCTTTATGAGGAAGTTTTAGATACTCAAATGTATGGCTTATCGCGCGAAATTGATTTTGCTGTCAAGTTGGGTCTCATTGAAAGAGAGAAAGGGAAGGAGATTCTTTCCTTGCTTGAAAAAGAAATGAATGTTTTGCATGAGCTATATACAGAGAAATAAGTTACAGACTCAAACTCATTAATAGTTTGAGTTTTTATTTTACATAATGATCGTTCAAATCGACAAAATTGAGGTATAAAATGATGAAAAATTATTTTAAAAAGGTGATCCGCCATTTCGATTATCCATTATTTATCGCCTATTTGCTGTTAATCTTTTTTGGTTTAATAATGATCTATAGTTCAAGTATGGTGACGGCGGTAAATAAATATAATTATCCACCTGATTATTTTTATCGAAAGCAGTTGATCAACATCGCCATTGCTTTGCCGGCTTTTCTTGTGGCGGCTTTTTTCCCTTTTCAAAATTATAAACGAAAAGGGCTAATGATCAGTGCAATTGGGTGTATGTTCCTACTTTTAGGTGCTGTACATATATTCGGCTTTGGGGGAGATGTCGGTGCGCAAAGCTGGATCAGACTGCCGGGTTTCGGGAATATTCAACCTTCAGAGGTTGCTAAGTTAGTCATTATCGTTTATTTTGCTAGTGTATTTGCGAAAAAGTATGAAGCGGGAACAATTGATAATATTAATAAATCAATTGTTCCTCCGATTAGTATATTAATGATTGCTATATTCTCCATAATGATGGAAACGGATATCGGGACATCATTTATTATCGTCGCTGCAGCATTATGTGTATTGGCCGCGAGTGGAATTCAGCTAAGGACGTTTATGAAGTTGAGCGGAATTGTCGGACTAACGATGATACCCGTAGCGATTATTCTATTTTTCACCTGGGATACGCTCATGACGGATGGACGGAAAGGGCGCATTTTAGCATTTTTGAATCCATTTGATTATATCCAAGGGTCAGGCTATCAAATTGCTAATGGTTATATAGCAATTGGGACTGGTGGAATTAAAGGTTTAGGATTGGGGAATTCAATTCAAAAAATGGGCTACTTGCCAGAACCGCAAACTGATGTTATCATGGCAATTATTTCTGAAGAAACCGGGATATTCGGAACATTCATCGTTTTAGGTGGATTAGGATTCATTGTGATGCGTGCATTGTATATTGCAATGAAGACAAAAGAACCACAAGCGAGAATGCTATCAGCTGGAATCGGGAGTGTAATCGGGATACAAACCTTTGTAAATATAGGAGGTTTAACCGGTTTGATTCCGCTTACAGGGGTGCCATTGCCGTTTATTAGCTATGGCGGTACTTCTCTTATTCTGTTATCTTTGGCTTTAGGAATATTGATGAATGTATCAATGTTTGTAAAATATCAAAAAAATAAATAGAAAAGGATGTGCCGTATGGAGGGAATGGGAAACATTAAAAAAATTCTTGTAGCGAACCGCGGGGAAATCGCTATTCGTATTTTTCGTGCATGCACTGAATTGGAAATTCCGACTGTAGGGATTTACTCGGCTGAAGACCGAGGTTCTTTTCATCGTTATAAGGCGGACGAGTCTTATCTTGTAGGAGAAGGAAAGAAACCGATTGACGCTTATTTGGACATGGAAGGCATCATTACAATTGCAAAAAGATGCGGAGCGGATGCAGTTCATCCAGGTTATGGATTTCTTGCCGAAAATGAAGAATTTGCGCGCAGGTTAAAAGAAGAGGGGATTCTTTTCATCGGCCCGACTGCGGAGCATCTTGATATGTTTGGCGATAAGGTGAAAGCAAGAGAACAGGCCATTAAAGCTGGCATTCCTGTTATACCAGGTACTGACGGCCCTGTATCTTCTTTAGAAGAGGTACGGTCGTTTGGTGAAGAGCATGGATATCCGATCATCATCAAAGCAGCTTTAGGCGGTGGCGGAAGGGGCATGCGCATCGTCAACGGTGCGGATGAAGTCGGAGAAGCTTATGAGCGCGCAAAATCCGAAGCGAAATCTGCTTTTGGATCTGACGAAGTCTATGTGGAAAAATATGTTTCAAAACCGAAGCATATTGAAGTTCAAATATTAGGGGATACATATGGCAATGTCGTGCATCTCTACGAACGCGATTGCTCGATCCAGCGCCGGCACCAAAAAGTTGTTGAAATTGCACCGTCCATTTCTCTGGATGAAGATTTGCGAAGTGAAATTTGCAACGCTGCGGTAACGTTGATGAAAAATGTATCTTATGTAAATGCAGGAACAGTGGAATTTTTAGTAGCTGACGGCAAGTTTTACTTTATCGAGGTGAATCCACGCATTCAAGTTGAGCATACGATTTCGGAAATGGTAACCGGAATCGATATTGTACATGCACAAATTCATATAGCGAATGGCGGCAATTTACATGAGGGATTATCGCCAATACCTGCACAAAAAGATATACCGCTTTTCGGTTATGCAATTCAATCGAGAGTTACGACTGAAGATCCTCTGAACGATTTTATGCCGGATACTGGAAAACTTATGGTTTACCGGTCAGGAGGAGGTTTCGGCGTACGCCTTGACGCGGGGAACGGCTTCCAAGGTGCCGTCATTACACCTTATTACGATTCATTGTTAGTAAAAGTATCTACTTGGGGAATGACTTTCCGCGAAGCTGCGGCTAAAATGGACAGAAATTTGCAGGAATTCCGCATTCGGGGCATTAAGACAAATATTCCGTTTTTAGAGAATGTCGTTTGCCATGAAAATTTCTTAACTGGGAATTACGATACAAGTTTTATCGATTCCACTCCTGAATTATTTGAATTTCCCGTCAAACAGGATCGTGGAACGAAAATCTTAAACTATATTGGCAATGTAACAGTAAATGGTTTCCCTGGAATTGGTAAACAATCAAAACCTGTTTTCCAAATGCCGAGAAAACCGATCGTCGATTTGCGTAGTGAGCCTAAAACGGGCACAAAACAAATTTTAGATGAGCATGGTGCAGATGGCTTAGTAAATTATATTAAAGGACAGAAGGATGTCCTATTGACAGACACTACATTTAGGGATGCTCACCAATCTTTGTTGGCGACGCGTGTCAGAACGGCGGACATTGCAGAAATCGCTTCTGAATCAGCAAGGCTGATGCCCGATCTGTTTTCGTTTGAAATGTGGGGCGGAGCGACATTTGACGTTTCCTACCGCTTCCTGAAGGAAGATCCTTGGGAAAGGTTAGAGAAGCTGCGTGAGCAAATTCCAAATGTATTGTTCCAAATGTTATTTAGAGGGGCAAATGCCGTCGGCTATTCTAATTATCCAGACAATGTCATTAGAGAGTTCATAAAGACTGCAGCACGATCTGGTATCGATGTATTCCGTATTTTTGATAGTTTGAACTGGATCAAAGGAATGGAAGTTGCAATTGAAGCAACTAGAGATGCCGGCAAAGTGGCTGAAGCTGCACTCTGTTATACAGGTGATATTTTAGATCCTCTCAGAACGAAGTATACAGTCGACTACTACAAAAAGATGGCGAAAGAGTTGGAAGCGACTGGTGCTCATATTTTGGCAATTAAAGATATGGCGGGACTTTTAAAGCCCGAGTCTGCATATCGTCTAATTTCAGAGTTGAAAGAAACGGTCGATATTCCGATACATCTCCATACGCACGATACGAGCGGCAATGGCATTTATATGTACGCTAAAGCAATTGAGGCTGGCGTTGACATCGTGGATACTGCATTAGGGTCAATGGCTGGGCTAACATCGCAACCATCCGCCAACTCCCTTGCTTATGCGCTGCAGCATGGCGAACGCACTATTCGTGCAGACATCAATTCGCTTGAATCACTTTCTTATTACTGGGAAGATGTTCGCAAATATTATCAGAACTTTGAAAGTGGCATGATTAGCCCGCATTCAGAAATATACGTCCATGAAATGCCTGGCGGACAATATTCGAACTTGCAACAGCAAGCTAAGGCGGTAGGCCTTGGAGAACGGTGGGAAGAGGTAAAAACAATGTATTCCCGAGTGAACATGCTGTTCGGAGATGTCATTAAAGTTACCCCTTCTTCAAAAGTGGTTGGGGATATGGCACTCTTCATGGTGCAAAATGATTTGGACGAGGAAACGGTTATTACTCGCGGTCAAACAATCGACTTTCCTGAGTCTGTTATTGAATTTTTCGAAGGGTATATCGGCCAGCCGTACGGAGGTTTCCCAAAAGAATTACAGAAAGTCGTTTTGAAGGAACGCCAACCGATTACGGTGCGTCCTGGCGAGTTGTTAGATGATGTGGATTTTGACGAGTTGCTCGTCAAAACGGGGAAACTATTAGGCCGAGAATCGACAATGAAAGACGCACTCTCCTATGCACTTTATCCAAAAGTGTTTGAGGAATTTGCGAAAATGCAAAATGAATTTGGAGACATCTCTGTCATTAGCACTCCGGAATTTTTATTCGGCATGAGATTAGGTCAAGAGATTGAAGTTGAAATTGAAAAAGGAAAAACATTGATTGTCAAGCTGGTGTCGATCGGTGAGCCTCAATTCGACGGCACTCGGGTTATTTATTTCGAGCTGAATGGGCAGCCTCGTGAAGTGGTCATTCAAGATATGAGCGTCGAGTCGAATGTTGTAAGAAAGCAGAAAGCCGATCCGGGCAATGAAACACATATTGCTGCAACAATGCCCGGAACGGTGCTTCAGGTGGCAGTTTCCAAAGGAGCGAAAGTGAAAAGGGGAGGGCATCTTCTCATTACAGAGGCAATGAAAATGGAAACGACGATTCAGGCGCCATTTGACGGGATTGTAAAAGAGATTCATGTGATGAAAGGGGATTCCATTTCGACAGGTGACCTATTGGTCGAATTGGAACATTCATAATGACGTGACGCACCTGTTAAGCCGATCGGTCTTAGCAGGTGCGTTTTATCGAAAAGAAAAAACCGCGGTTATTCGCGGTTTTGACTTATTTTGTTTTACTTCTTGAAGTTAATAATACCATATAGGTGAGAAGACCGAATAAAAGGGTAACGAATAAGGAATGCATCAATGCGAGGTATAGGTTCAGCTTCGTTAAGACGACTGCAGCTCCTGCCAATACTTGCAATGTCACTAAAACGAATGCGCTAATCCAACCCCAGTAAATAACCCTTTGATTCTTATAATGGCGAATGGCGTGCAATGCAATGATGCCGATCCAAATGAAGATAAGCGCAGCAGCTGTCCGATGGCTCATTTGCACCCATTCCCAGAAGTTTGAAGGAAGTGAGAAGTCGCCATTCGTACACATCGGCCACTCGGTGCACGCCAGTTCTGATTCTGTATGGCGTACAAGTGCACCTGAGTAAATAACAATATAGGAATAGATCGTAACACCAAATGTATGCCATTTTAATGTTGGGCGGATTTTCAATTTGTCAGCATCAAATTTCTGATCCACTTCAAATATTAAGAGCATAAGAAGGAAAACGGCGGCAAAAGATATGAGCGAAATGCCGAAGTGAAGGGCTAAAATGAAATCCCCTTGGCCCCAAAGAACTTGAGCCGCTCCGATAAGAGCTTGTAAAATCAAGAAAAAGATTGCCAAAAATGATAGAAATTTCGTTTCTCTTTTATGACCAATTGCTTTCCAAGACCAAACAGATAGCACGACTATTAGTATGCCTACTGCTCCGGTTACGAGACGGTGTGAAAATTCAATGAGCACTTCTGCAGTAATTTCGTCCGGAATTAGTTGTCCGTTGCAGCCTGGCCAATGACGACCGCACCCCATACCGCTATCGGTTTTTGTAACGAGCGCTCCACCTAACAAGAGAAGCAGCATTCCGACAGTGGAAGCGACAGCAAACCATTTTAAATATTTATTATATCGCAAAAAAAGACACCTTCTTTTTGAATGATGACCGTAGTACAAAAAAGGCCTTACTTGTCGATGATAGCTAATAAACATTTAAAAAACAATGCATTTTGATTGAAAACAGATATTCGTTTGGTGATTTCACAAATTGTTCATAAAAAAGACCCTTTAACTTCACAAAAGGCATATAGAAATGATTTACTATAGATAGGCAAGGCGATATAGGTGTATGAAAGGTATGTCGCCAATTATGAGATTCGGCTGGAAATTGGATTATGTATAGAAATTGCCGCCGGATTTCGATATAGTTAAGTATGATGGTCTTTGCTGACGAGGTTGAAGGGAGGGTTATTATGTCAAACGGTCGTGCGATTTCAACTTCGGTTAAATCGGAAATCGAGTCTCCATCCTTTATAAAAGATTTCCTAGCACTTATTAAAATCGGTATCGTCAATTCAAATTTGATCACAACATTTACTGGAGTGTTCTTAGCTTTTCAATTTACAGGAATAAGCTTTATTAGCAATCTTGATCTTCTGTTATTTGCAATGCTTGGGACGGGCTTGATTATCGCAGGTGCCGCTGCGTTGAACAATCTGATTGACCGGGATATCGACCCGATCATGTCCAGGACGAAAGCTCGTCCAACCGTTACGGGAAGGTTCAACATGCCGGCTGTGTTGGCAATGTCACTCGCTTTTATCGCAATAGGTGAAATGTTGCTTTTCTCGGCTTCCACCTCAGCAGGATTGTGGGGACTTGCGGGCGTATTCAGCTATGTTGTACTCTATTCCATGTGGTCGAAAAGAAAACATGTCAGCAATACGGTAGTCGGAAGTATTTCCGGAGCCATTCCTCCGTTGATCGGTTGGGCGGCTGTGTCACCGTCACTTGGCATTGAAGCATGGGCATTGTTTCTCATTATGTTCGCGTGGCAGCCGCCACATTTTTATGCTTTGGCAATGCGCAGGACAGAAGAGTACAGAGCGGCCAACATTCCGATGTTGCCGGTCGTCAAAGGATTTGAAAGAACGAAGAAGTCAATGCTTTGCTGGATTCTTTTGCTATTCCCGTTGCCATTCATGCTATCCGGTTTAGGAATCGGCTTTATAGCACTTGCAACGCTCTTAAATATCGGGTGGCTGTATCTATCATTGAAAGGGTTTAAAGCGAAGGAAGATTTAAAATGGGCTACATCCATGTTCGTCTATTCGCTTAATTACATGACGATCCTTTTTGTTGCGATGATCATCTTCTCGATCTTTATTTGATATGTGGAATTCTTTCTTTTGACAGGAATTCATCATAGAGAGGTCAATAGTCCTCAATTGAACAAAACATTTTTTAGAAAGAGAGGTATTAGTAAGCGATGATGAAAGGACTCAAAAAATGGCGTCTCTTTTCTCTATTGGCAGTACTAACAGTTTTCCTTGCAGGTTGTGGTCAAGAAGAACTTTCTACGCTTCTTCCTGCTGGTCAAGTAGGCCAGGATCAGTTTAACTTGCTGCTATTATCATCTGGAATCATGTTGCTCGTCATTCTTGTTGTAGTATTAATCTACTTGATCGCATTAGTGCGTTTCAGACGGTCAAAATTGGGTGAAGACCATGTTCCAGAACAAGTAGAGGGGAGCCATAAATTAGAGCTCGTTTGGACAGTCATTCCAATTCTATTGATTTTATTGCTCGCGGTTCCAACGGTTTATTACACATATAAACTAGGCGATGTATCAGCGATGGGTGCTGTTGACGAAGACGGGAATGCTGAAAACCTTGTAGTAGATGTGACAGCAAAACTATATTGGTGGGAATTTGAATATCCTGACTTAGGAATTGTCACAGCGCAAGAGCTGGTAGTGCCTATGGATGAAAAGGTTTATTTCAACTTAATTGCCGCGGATGTGAAGCACTCATTCTGGATTCCGGCTGTAGGCGGAAAGCTTGATACGAACGTAGAGAACGTTAACAAATTCTATTTAACATTTGAAAAGGATTCACAAAACCTAAAAGACGGCGTGTTCTATGGTAAGTGTGCTGAGCTTTGCGGACCATCGCATGCTTTGATGGACTTCAAAGTGAAAACAATGCCACGTGCCGAATTTGACAAATGGGTAGCTGCAATGCAAGCTTCTGATGAAAATCAAGTAGTTGCGAACCCAGCAGGTGAAGAGGTATTCCAACAAAGCTGTGTATTCTGTCACGCGACATCAGGTGTTGGTGAGAGCGGTGCACAAGGACCAAACCTTGCTACATTTGGTGACCGTAACCGAGTTGCAGGATTCATGGATCATACGAAAGAAGATTTGATCGATTGGATCAAAGATACACAAAAACATAAACCGGGCAATAAGATGCCATCTTTCGGCGATCAGTTATCGGACCAAGAGTTGGATGATTTAGCTGAATATTTGATGGGCTTATCGGTTGAAAAATAATCTTTTGTGATTTTTTGAATAGGAGGTAAACAAAGTGAGTTCAGTTGCTCAAAAAAAAGGTTTTGGTGCAACGCTGTGGGACTGGCTGACAACAGTCGACCATAAGAAGATCGGAATTCTTTATCTCCTTGGAGGCGGATTCTTCTTCGTCTTAGGTGGAATTGAAGCGCTAATGATTCGTTGGCAGCTCCATAAACCGAACAGCGATTTCGTCAGTGCTGGATTATTCAATGATTTGATTACAATGCACGGTACGACGATGATCTTCTTAGCAGCAATGCCGATTTTATTTGGATTTATGAACGCCATTGTACCGCTTCAAATTGGTGCACGTGACGTTGCGTTCCCTTTTATTAACTCATTAGGTTTTTGGATGTTCTTCTTCGGAGGATTATTCTTAAATATTTCTTGGCTATACGGTCAAGTTCCAGATGCTGGATGGACTTCTTATGCATCCTTATCACTTGCATCGCCAGGGCATGGGGTCGATTTCTATGCGATCGGTCTTCAAATTGCCGGTGGTGGTACGTTAATGGCGGGGATCAACTTCCTAGTCACAATTATTAACATGCGTGCTCCTGGTATGACTTACATGCGTATGCCGCTATTTACATGGACGACGTTTGTAGCATCAGCTATGATCTTGTTCGCATTCCCTCCATTGACTGTCGGTCTTTTCTTCTTAACATTTGACCGTATGTTCGGAGGTAACTTCTTTGACCATACAATGGGTGGTAACACGATTATCTGGGAGCATATTTTCTGGATTTTTGGTCACCCTGAAGTGTACATTCTTATTTTACCGGCATTCGGTATTTTCTCCGAGATCTTTTCAATCTTTTCTCGGAAACGCCTATTCGGTTACCCATCAATGGTCTTCGCGACTGTGTTGATCGGTTTCCTTGGTTTCATGGTTTGGGCTCACCATATGTTTACAGTAGGTCTTGGACCGACTGCGAACGCAATCTTTGCTGTTGCCACTATGGCAATTGCGGTACCAACTGGTGTTAAAATCTTTAACTGGCTTTTGACTATGTGGGGCGGAAGCATCAAAGTTACAACGCCTATGCTTTATGCATTAGGTTTTATTCCTTCATTCGTAATGGGTGGAGTTACTGGCGTTATGCAAGGTGCTGCGCCGCTTGACTATCAATTGCATGACTCATACTTTATTGTTGCTCACTTCCACTACGTTATCGTTGGTGGGGTTGTTCTCGCGATTTTAGCCGCTACACATCTATGGTGGCCAAAAATGTTCGGTACGATGTTGAACGAGACATTAGGAAAAGTAACTTTCTTATTCTTCTTCGTCGGGTTCCACATGACATTCTTAATTCAACACTGGTTAGGATTCTGGGGAATGCCGCGTCGTGTATGGACATATATGGACGGCCAAGGATGGAATGTAGCGAACTTTATTAGTACAATCGGAGCTTTGTTGATGGGAGTAGGGGTAATTGTCCTCGTCATCAATATCATCATTACATCTGTTAAGAACGTTAAAGTTGCAAATGATCCATGGGGAGATGGACGCACGCTTGAATGGGCTATCGGCTCTCCACCGGTTTTCTACAACTTTGCGGCTACTCCACTCGTTCGTGGTCTTGACACAGTGTGGATTGAAAAAACAGAAGGTAATGAATCAGGTTTGACTCCTGCTGAGCCTATTAAAGACATTCATATGCCGAACGGCTCAATCATTCCGTTACTAATGTCTTTCGGTCTGTTTATCGCAGGCTTTGGAGCGATGTTCCGCACTGAAACGGATTGGGGTCTTCCAGTTCTAATTTTCGGTCTACTTTGGACTTTCGTTGCGATGGCTGCACGGTCATTGCAAGACGATTTAGGCTATTATGTTAAAAAAGATGAGATTCTCCGTGATCTTAAGAACAAAGGGGGTCAAAACTAATGGATTTGAACAAAAAATTCACCCCTGAAACTTGGCCGGATCATCCCGAGAAGGCTACTTTAGAAGCGAAAAATAAGTTTGTTGGTTTTTGGCTTTTCTTAGGCGGAGAAACAATTCTCTTCGCTACGCTATTCGCGACTTATGTTGCATTGAAAAACTCCGGACCAAGCGGTTTTGGGTTTTCTACACAGGAGCTATATGAGCTACCGTTAGTTTTTGTTATGACGATGCTGCTTTTGACTTCTTCTTTGACAAGTGTATACGCGATGTACCATATGCGTAATTATAATTTCAAGAAGATGCAATTATGGCTTGCAATTACTGCATTGTTAGGTCTTGGTTTCCTAATGTTGGAAGTATATGAGTTCTCTCATTATGCTCAATTAGGTTTTACTTTCAATAACAGTGCGTTTAGCTCCGCGTTCTTTACGCTCGTTGGAACACATGGTTTCCACGTTGCAGTTGGGTTAGTATGGATTACATTGCTAATCTTCCGCAATGCGAAGCGCGGTTTAAACTTATATAACGCTACGAAGTACTATACATTCTCTTTGTATTGGCACTTCATTGATGTTGTATGGGTATTCATCTTCACTGTAGTCTACTTGATGGGAGTGATAGGTTAAGATGGCAGACATCCAAGTTTATAAAAGAACGCCGGCTGAACAAAAGCTTGCTGAGAGACGTGCTAAGCAGTCAATGCGCAGTCAGGTGATGATGTTTTCGCTCATGATTTTCCTTACATTAGTTTCATTCTCTATGGTTGTAGCGCATGAAGCGGGTGTAGCAGGATTTTCAAAATACTTCATCATCCCTATCGTAATGCTGTTTGCGGCGGTTCAAGTCGGTTTACAGCTATTCTATTTCATGCATATGAGTGAAAAAGGACATGGCATTCCTCAAATGTTCATGTTTACAGGAGCTCTTTTAGGGTTTCTAATTCCATTGACATTCGTAACAATTGTTTGGTGGTAATTAAGAAAAGCCTGTGGATTCTTTCCACAGGCTTTTCTTTTTATATTCATATCTATTTTTTGCGGTTCTATAATATTTGTTGGGGTATTCACACAAATTCAACAAAAAAAGCACGTAATCACCATTTCTTTTATACTTGAATTGTCGGAAAACAAGTAAACGAAAGGTGATACGTGCACATGAATTCTATCATGAATATTCCAGGATTAAAAGG
>NZ_JBBCZC010000041.1:0-33380 GCF_037144575.1 Sporosarcina sp. USHLN248 | reverse complement strand
ACTAACTCTAGTCGCCATTAAAAAAACACCTCCGAATTGATTTCATAAGGTTCAATACCCTATTTTCAACGAAAGGTGTTTTTATTTGTCTCATTTTCTTAGGTCAGTTCCCATTATCTTCAAACATCGGTAAGGTTTTTACTTGTAAATGCAATGTTTGCCCATTTTTATTGTGTGTCGTTATTTCATAAGAAGAGAACCCCGAAAAATCATAGATTTGTCCGTTAGCTAATTCGCATCTTTTTCCAATAACATCTTCTGGACGATAACCGAAAATAGATTCAACAGCCCTATTTATCTCAATTACAAAGCCATTTCTATCTAAAATAAAAATCGGATCTGGATTATGCTTGATCAACGAATGATATATATTTGCAGGAACTCCATTTAATATGCTTTCCATAATAATTCCTCCTGTACATATTTTACCATCGGAATTGTTGTGAACAAGCAATTTTTCTATAATGATAAAATGTTTTTTTAGGTGAATATCAAGCATTAAACAGTGCTTTATAAGACAATTGTATAAATCGTTTTCACCTAAGACGTAATGCTAAAATAAAATTGCTGAATAAGTCGTTTGACCTAAATTGGCAGTGGGTATATTAGGCATGAAGGAGCGATTTTATGTATAAATACGAAACAAAATTCTTAATGATCGAACTGAATAGGCTCTATATAGATGTTGAGAGATGTCCTTTATGTGTTAAAGGAGAAATAAAAACGGATATTCGACTATTGGAGGACGCAATTCATTATCTGATGAATGGTGGACAAGTAGCTGAATAAAAACATCAGTTACAACACCAACAGTATGCTATGCCGTTTTACTTTGATAGACGCTCTAATGTGAAAAGACACCAATACAATCCAAATTTAAACGAATTGGTGTCTTTCTCTTTCGTATTTTTTTATCCTATCGGTTTCTATTTTCGACCTGGGTAATCCAATTTAGATCTGCTTCTAAATGCAGCAATGTACCTGTAATTAATAAATATTTATTCTCATCTCCATCTATTAGTAATTGTGTTTTCAATTGGGTTAATTCCATAACCGCTTCTATAATCATCGCTTTTTGTTGCTCTAACATTACCTTTTCGTCAGTGAATTGAATCGTTCGGGCACAGCTCCATTTAAAGAAGAAGTCCTCCTTAGTCGAATGATAAGGAACTGGTTGTAGTAGCCAGTCTTTTAACTCTTCCTTCCCTTTTGACTCGATTTCATATATTCTTCTTTCTTGATCATCCACCCCTGGCGAGGAAACAAGCTCATCACGCATTAATCGATCCAGAGTTGTATAAATTTGCCCCGGGTTGATTTTTCCTTTCACGCCTAATAGAGAATCCAACTTTAATTTCAAATCGTATCCATGATGTTTGTGAAGGAATAATAATGTTAATATCCCATATTTTACTGACAATCTATCAACCTTCTTTGAGTGATGTTTGGATATCCATTTTACTTACACTTCTGCTTGAAATATAGGCTGCACAAAGGCTTAATGAAATTCCGGCAATTATAGAAAGCATCATATCGAACACAGGTAATTGGAATGACATAAATCCATCCATCAGCTCAGATTTACTTGTTATAAATATAAGCAACACACCCGTGCCAATGCCTCCTATGACTCCTGATAGCCCAATAATTACACCTTCAGATAAAATCATATTTCGAACCTGTTCCTTTGTAAAGCCGATTGCACGCATTGTGCCGATTTCCGAAATACGTTCCAACGTATTCATTAATAATGTATTTGCTGTGCCAACACTCGCTAATCCAATGATCAAAATCAACATTACTAAAAGGAGTTCGTTCATTCCAGAAACTGCCGAAGTTGTAGATTTTATCTCATCCTCTACAGTTTGAACTTTTGAAAGATGTCCACCAAAATCCGACCATAACTGATCACGTATGGAATCGTTCGCTGCACGATTGCTTACAGTAAGCAAAAGGTCAAAACTATTTGTCCACCCAAAAATGTTCTGCATGTTAGTTTCATCGATAAATGCGACGTATCCTGCATAATGAGATGACTTCACGACCCCGATTACTTTAAAGAACTGTTCACCATTAGGTGTATTCATGAGAATGCGTTGACCAATTGATCCTCCCCATTCATTGAAGGCACGATTTCCAAGCAACACAGAAGGCCCTTCTCTTAGATTTTCATATTGAATATGATTTTGGGCATTTTCAAATAGAGTTGGCCCATTTTCATTCACAGATAGAACGGAAAATTGCCTTCTTTCCCCGTTAATTGTTTCCCATGTTATAGGGGTTGCTTCTGTTAATGTTTGTACATTGGTAACAGTATTATAAGAAGCGATTGCAGATAGATCTTCATCAGACCATGGTGTCTCTGAAGTGACTCTTATATCTCCTCCAAACGTATGCCTGATATCTTTTTCATAACCTTCTGGTGCCGCTGCAACGGCTGCACCGAGCAACAATATAATTGAAATGCCAATTGAAAGTATAACCGCAGTATTACTGTTGCGGTTAATTTGTTGGTAGACATTTTGAGTTGCCAATGTAATAGGAAAACGTAAAAAGAATTTTGAAATGGATTTGATTACTTTGCTTAAACCGATAATTATCCATGGGAAGATAAGAATAACACCTAACAGAGTAGCCGCATATGAAATTGGATGATCAATAAACACGAACAACAGCAGCCCAATCGAAACAATCCCCCTATAATATAAATGTTTTTGTATAATGTCCCGAAAGTCTACCTCTTTTAATGTTAATAAAATCGAGGTCTTGCCTGCATAATAAATTGGAAAAAGAGAAAATACTATTGGAAACAGCAATCCTATAATTATGGATACAATCATAGGGTACATCCAATTTAATGTGTAAACCATATCAAACTCGAAAACACTGAGAAGGGCTTTCATAAATAAATCTCCAAGCCAAATACCGATCGGTACACCAACGATTGTGCCAACAAGCGATAGAAGTAATATTTCGGTTAGAACGACTTTGGAAACGGCAAATTGTGTATAGCCAAGGCTTTTCATAATCGCAAATTCTTTTTTTCTCTCAATAACAGTCGTATAAATCATATTAAATACAATAAACCCACTAATAAAGATCGATAATCCAGCAATTAAATAAAAGAAAGTATATAAACCTCCAATATCATTGCTCTGGAGATCATCAGCTACTACGGGTTCAATATAAGCGTTTGTACCACGGAATTGAGCTTGCATTGAGTGGAATAATTCCTCACCATCGTCACTCGTCTGAAAACGCATATAGGAAATTTCATCTTCAATCCCCGTCCATTCCCTTACCATATGGAGCGGAGCCATTACACGAAAACTTGTCGAGGCAGCGCGTTCCCAATTATTAGGGCTCGCAAGCAATTGTGTGTACTCAACGATTGCGGAAACCTTTGCTTCCCCTAAATTGGAAAATCGAACTACGTCTCCTACTCCAACCTCTAACAGTGTTGCGACTGCTTGCGTTAAAACGATTCCGTCATTATCCAAGTTTCCTTCGATTACTGGAAGCGTTAATAGCGGACTTGTTTGATCACTCACACCGGTAATTCGCACAGACCTTTCATTCAGCGAATAATTGCCATCAAGCTCAAAAAATGCTTGCTTATCTAAGGCAAGTAATGTGTTGGAAACGGATGGATCATCCTGTATCGGCGAAATCAATTTTTCGGAAAATGTATGATCGTCACTTAAAACCCAATAATCCGCATTCGCCACATACATTTGCTCATAATAGTTAAAAACATCATTTGTTGTTTTATCGGCGATGAGCATAGATGTAAAAAAGGATGTTCCTAAAATAATTGCCAGCAAAGTAAAAAAGACTCTTTTCTTGTTTTGCGTCATATTACGCCATGAAATTCGCCAAATACTTAGCATAGTCACTGTCCTTTCTAGAAATCTCTTGATCGACTACTCCATCTTTAAAAAGGATGATTCGGTCCGCAAAACCAGCTGCAAAAATATCATGGGTTACCATTACAATCGTTTGTTTATAGTCCCGATGAAACTTCGACAATAACGTTAGTATTTCTTCAGCCCTTACCCTATCTAAATTCCCTGTCGGTTCATCGGCCAATAAAACAGTTGGGTTAGTAACGAGTGCTCTTGCGATTGCTACTCGTTGCTGCTGACCGCCACTAAGCAATTTCGCTTGTTTGCTCTCTAACCCTTCCAATCCGACAGTTTGTATAAACTCATGAATCAATTTTTCATATTCCTTTGAAAGTTTTCCATCAGCATGTAGAGGAAAAGCGATGTTTTCCTCAACAGTTAAATTGGGCAACAGCTGGTAGTTTTGAAATACAAAGCCTATTTGCCGTCTTCGAAACACTGTTCTATCTTTTTCCTTCATCTCGTTTAACATTTTATGGCTTATTTGAATTTCTCCAGTCGTTGGCGTATCAAGCCCCCCAAGTAATTGGAGCAATGTACTTTTTCCAGACCCACTCGGCCCCATTATTGCTACGAACTCTCCTTCTTCAATATGTAAATGAACCCCTTTCAACACTTCTGTTTTCTCTTGACCTTGATAAAATTCCTTTGTAACATTATTCACTTTGATCATGTCTTAACTCCCTCCTCTATTCTGTCCATATTATATACTAAGTATATAAATAAGTGAATTAAAATTAGCTTTATCTTGATGATTTATAAATAAAAAGCGTATTAACAATAAAAAAAACACCTACCTTATATATACTAAGTATACAAAGATAAGTGATTTATTAAGTAGTCATCATAATGTAGAATTGACTATCAAAAAATTGGAATGCCATTCATTTTTATTTATAGTTCAGATTATACTTTCAACTGTTTCATCCTCAAGGTTAAAACATTTTCCCCCATTAATTGCTTCTTCTCTCAATAAGATTGATCCCTATTCCCATCGCTACCGTTCCAATTAACAACATTATGATAAGTGACATCGTAATATCAGCTATGCCAGCATTATAGAAAACCACCGATAAAATCGCATCCATTGCATGTTTTAAAGGAAATAAATCCGCAATGAATAATAAAATAGGATTGGTGATCGTTCCTGGCATCATATATGCACCACTAATAAGTGGAATGAGCGGAATAAAAGAAGGGTAGACCGCGTAAAATTGTTCCGGCGTTCTTACCAAACCAGTGATTAACATTGCGACGCTTATCATACTAAATGTAAAAAACGCAGAAATCAAAATAATGATCCATAAATTATCGCCTACGTCATAGTTTAGAATATACTTGAATACTAATAGCACAACGGTTATTTGGAAAAGCGTAATTAAAAAACTATAGATGATGTATCCTAAATACATGCTCTCTTTGCCCATCGGTGACATTTTGAGTCGATCCCAAATTCCCGAAACCTTATCTTGCATAACATTATTAACTTTAAAACCAGCGATGAACATCGAAACTAAAAAAGTAAAAGCGAATAATAATTGAGTACGAATATCGTAGTTTGGAATTTCTTCATTATCAAGTCCTTGAGATACTACCTGGAAGGGCGCATTGGATAAGTAGTCTTCAATTTCACTACGGAACTTTTCTTCGTCCTCAGATTGGGTAATTGCTGCTATTTGAGCCTCACGTAAAAACACTTTTTCAACATGCTGACGTACAAAAGAGACTCCTGGCAGTTCATTTGCTGCGACAAGTTGGTAATCCGACTCCATTAACTTCACTGCCACATCGGCATTCCCATCTCTCACATCTTGACGCGCTTGATCTGGTTCAGTGATTACAAATTGAATGGCATGATTATCATTTAACAGCACTTCCCACTTAGATTCAATAGCTATAGCATTTTCATCATCGCTGAAAATTGGGACAACTGTAGGTGTGTAGGCTCCTCGAGCAAACAAGAGGGTAGCAAGAATACTGCCCATAATAAAAAGCAAAACGGTTAACGGATTTCTTTTATCCTTAGAAAATTGTGCCCAAATGACTGATTTCATTGCGTCACCCCCCTTTTCGGATAAAGGGATAAACTAACAACTATACATAGTACAAAAAAAGCGATAAGTGTCATGCTCGGTATAAGTAATTCATGTAACTCCTCGAACTGTATCCAATTTGTCATCATCGATAACGATAGACCATTCGGCGTCCACTCACCAACTTGTTTCAGCCAATCAGGAAATACGTAAATCGGAACAAAATTTCCGCCCATTACACCGAATAACAATATAACGAGCATAAAAATTCCGTTTGCCGCATCGGTATTTTTCATTCTAAGAGATATAGAAGTGAAAACTGCAGTCAGCCCCGATATCGCTAGAGAAAACACCGTTACGACTCCTATTGCCCCTACCCAAAAGGTTGCGGATCGGCCATGAAATACATCAAGAATTAAGTGAGATGCAACCAATACTATCAGAATTTGTAACCAAACCAAACAAAATGTAGATACTATTTTGCCAATCAGAAACTGAATCGGATTGCTATTTGTCAACATAATGCGGTTAAATACTTGCTGCCTTATTTCCACTCCTGTTTTTGTACCAATCGTAGCCGCTAAAAACAACGAAAAAAGCACTCCCATTGCAACCGTAAAATATTGAGAGAGCGTAAAGCCCCCTGCTGTACTTAACTTCTCGATTCCACCTTCGGGAACGGATACTTCCTCTATTTCAGCCCCCTCAATTCCTTGTAATACATATTGAAAGTTCACATTGTCTATGAAGCCTTCAATGATATTTAATAATATTTGGTTATGATTCGTTTCCTTATCTATTTGATATTGCAATGAAATCGTCGGTTTCTCTTTTGTGTATGCCGCATATAAGCTATTTACCGTAAATCCTTTTGGTATGACTAAAAGGCCGTCTAAATCACCTGAATCTACCTTCTCTATTGCCTCTTGATAGTTAAGTGAATGAATTGTCACCCATTCCTTAATTTCATTGCTCGTTAGGTAATCGACCAACTTCTCTGTCGGCATAAATAAGCTCATCTGCTCAGCAATTGTGTCTGCTTCGGCCTCATTTACTGAGGCTTCTTTTATCAATTTCTCTCTCAGTTGAGCAATCGAATCTTCTTCATTGTCTTGATTGACGACCGCCAATTGTAGGTCAAGAGACAATTCTTCGTCATTGCCGATCAATCCGGCAAACGCAAAATTCAGTATGATCACTAAAAGAATAGGAAGTGAAAGTGTAATGATGATTTCCTTGCGATCTCGTAAAAATAATAGAAAATCTTTTTTAATAAAACTGCGCATAGCAACACCCCCCTTAATTTCGCAACTTTCGACCTGTTAAATGAAGGAATACATCTTCTAAAGTAGGTGTCTCCGTTTGGTAATTAATAATTTGTACATGGTGTTTATTGGCAAGATGTACAAGCTCACTGATCAAATTGGTTCCTTTTTTTGCGATGATTTTCATATGCAAAGGAGATGATTCCACTTTACGTACAACATCTATTTTTACAACCGACTCCATAAAAGCTTCATCTGCTCGATTCAATCCAAGTTTTATCGTATCTTCCGTCGATAGAATGCCTAATAACTCCGACTTTGTTCCAGAAGCTATGATTTCACCATGGTCCATAATGTACAATCTGTCACAAAGCTGCTCAACTTCCTCCATATAATGACTAGTATATAAGATTGTAGTTCCTTTCTCTCTATTTAACTGACGTACCGTTTGCAAAATATGATTTCTTGATTGCGGATCAATCCCTACAGTCGGTTCGTCTAAGATTAGGATTTGCGGTTCATGCAATAATGCTGCAGCAATATTTAATCTGCGCTTCATACCTCCTGAAAAAGTTTTCACTAAATCTTTTTTCCGCTCCTCTAACCCGACAATTTCGATAACTTCTTCTATCCTTTTTTCCAAGTTTTTACCTGTCAATTTATAAATAGATCCGAAGAATTTTAAATTCTCATAAGCTGAAAGTTCTTGGTATAATGCAATTTCCTGCGGTACCACACCTAAAACCTTTCTAATTTCTGATGGTTTTTCAATCGTATTCATTCCATTCAACTTTATTTCACCAGTAGTAGGCTTCAGTAATGTCGAAATCATGGAAATCGTCGTAGACTTCCCAGCTCCGTTCGGTCCCAATAAACCTACCGATTCTCCATGATCCAAATATAAATTGACTTCTTGCACAGCCTTCTTGCCTTTAAAAGATTTACTTAAACGAATGGCTTCAAGCATTCCAATCTTTCCTCCTTTTCGTAAAGATCATATTCTGTACTTGAATCATAAAACAAAAAAACCGAAGCCACTACTGACCTCGGTCATCTATTAAACAAACTGCTATTACTTTCGTCATTTTAACTTCAATCAACAGTAGTTTTTCATTTTAGTAAGCAGTTCGGTAAACTTCTGCTCACATAATAGTAGCCCCTCTATCCATCGCTCCAGCTAATTCACACTATACTTCACACGATGTGATGGCGAATCGCATAAATCGCTAATTGCGTGCGATCCCTTAACTCCAACTTATTCAGTATATGGCTCGTTTGATTTTTAACAGTGCCGACGGATAAACTTAATCGATCTGCTACTTCCTTATTATTCAAACCTTCACCAATGCATTTTAATATCGCTCTTTCCCTCGGCGTCAAAGTCGGATCGATTGGTGTCTCAACCTTTTGATGAATTAAAGCAGGGATCACTTTGGCAGCTACTTGATCTTCTAAAGAAAGTCCTCCGTCAATTGCACTTTTTATCGAACGTATAAGTGATTCTGTATCCCCATTTTTCAACATATAGCCATTTACGCCTAATTTGAGGGATTCCATAACATATTGCTGATCATCAAAAGTTGTCAGCATAAGGATTTTCATTTTTGGAAAACGAGCTCGTAAAATTTTTGCGGCTTCAATTCCATCCATTACAGGCATCCGGATATCTAATATGACGACATCGAAAAATTGGCGATTGCATAACTGGATTGCTTCTTTTCCATTGTCGGCTTCACCAGTCACTTTAATAAGTTCATCTGTTTCGATCATCGCCTTTAAGCCTTGTCGCACCATTACTTGATCCTCTGCAAGCAAAACGTTAATAATGCTACTCGCCCCTTTCCTTTAACCCAATATGGCCCCTCACTATAAAATGACGACCGTCATGCTGGATTTCCAATAATCCGCCCGCTTTTTCCAATCGTTCCCGCATCGCTTTCAAGCCATAGCCTTCCTGAAATAAAGGATTAGGGTCTGTTATGTTTACGACTTCAAAACGAAAGACACTTCCGCCTGGGCACTCAAACATTACTTGGGCCTCTTTAGCGGAACTGTGTTTCATAATATTCGTTAGCGCTTCCTGTACGGCACGATAAATCACAAACGATTGCTCTCCTGTTAATGGAGCTGCGAATGCACCATGCTTGACGGAAAAATTGATTTTCATATAGCTTTCCAATTCCAACTTACGTATTAAACGAATGACACCTATTAGTCCGCCTACTTCCTTCTGTTTAAAAGACTTTACGGCCCTTCTTGTTTCATCCAAGCTTTGCTCAGCAAGAATTTTCAAACGATTTATCTTTTCTTTGTCCTGATCAGCTGCAGTTAAACGGAATGCCTCAAATTGCATTAAAAGGGAAGTCAGCTTATGGCCAACTGAGTCGTGTATTTCATGGCCAATCAACATACGCTCATCCTGTCTTGCCCTCTCTTCCTCCGTCATAAGTAGCCTTTTCATCTTTCTGTATTCATCTAACAGTGCAGCATTTCGATTGCCCACTTCCCTTTCCCTATGGCAAACGACTTGATAGTGCAGCATACCAATTATCAATAAAAGATAAAAAAGTATACACCATACAACGAACGTTTTATTAGTATCTACATTTACCATAATCCAAGCAATACATCCTACTTGTACACTAATGACCGCAAGACTTTTCATCCGAGAAAGGTAAAAAACAGCTTCACCGATCATTAGCATTTGTACTAAAAATACAAATGGATTTAACTGATTGTTTATCGGAAAAAAGATGATCACTGCTGTCAATGCCTGTATGCAAAATAAAAATGTTTGCAGCATAGGTCTGTATCTAAAAACAGGCAGAAGGAACAAGACAGTAAAAAACAAACAGATGCCCAAAATTCGAATTTCGTTTAAGCTTTCTGACATACTGATAATGGCAGATGCCCATACTATACAGTGAATTGTAAGCCATATAAAGTATGTATTCTTCATCTATTTAGACTCCTTGAAATTGTAACAGCTTCGTTCCAGCCAAAATCTCATCATTATATTGTTGATCATTATTAGTTTCTGTAATTGTAAAGCTATAAATGAAAATGCCTTTACTTACAGTTGCATTGACCATTACCCCTCTAAATTGTTCCTTTTCAGCTCATTTAATAATTCCTTTTCAATTTCTTCATTACTAACGATCGTGGGCATTTCTTCTTCCATTTGAAAATGCGAAGAAATAATCCTTAATTGTTGAAGAATTGCAGACAATGTAAGCAATGCAAATACCATTATTACAATGATAGCGATCATAAATAAATTCAATAACATTCCTCACACACCTTTGGCAAATTTTTTAAAACAAATATCTTGTGACGATAGTATATGTTAAGACCATTTAACCAATTTCATCGTAAACTTCTTATAAAACATGAAAAAAGATAACGAAGCCTTGTAATTTGATGAGAAAAAACTACTGTCAATAAGCTTATTCTATTCATATCTTACCATTATAGTTATTTTACATAAAAGAAAATTTAGATGTTTGAATGGTAAAAGGCCATCGCAGCAATGCCATGGCCCTCTAATTCATCGTTATTTCTCACAAGCCCACCCATCTTTATCTCGATCATGCTTAGATGCGTAAGCAGGATGGCTGCTTTTTACGCCGTGAGGATAATACTTTCTCAATTCTGTGCAATTCTTAAATGAAGTCGGTGCTCCCGGGATGACATATGTTCCTGAAGACAAATTACCGTTTTGTTTTGGTTTCGAACGAACTTTCGACGTTGGCTTTGTTGTCTGCTTAGCAGTCGCCGGCTTGTCAGCAGTTTTACCGCAGCTACTAGAAATAGAATGCTTTACTCCATCTGTAGTAACCGTAATATTACAATGATCTGCTGTCTTCTATGTCTTTGCCCCAACATTTTTCAGACGTGCCTCAACCGCCGCATGTGGAGGATCTTTCTTATCGTAAGATAAAATAGCTGCTTGTGGTTTCACATTGCTTATAAATGCCGCTGAGCTACTTGCGTTTGAACCGTGCTGGCCATTTTTTAGATCAGTTGCTGCAACATCATATTTGGATCGGATTTGATCTTCGATTGCAATGTTTGCATCGCTCATTAATAAAAACGATACTTTGTTATACGTAAGCTTCAAAACGATTGATGCATCAGCTCCATTACTCGCATTTTGATTCACATGTAGCACTCGAATAATCATATTAGAATCGAACGGAAGCTTGTCCAACTCTTTCGGTACAGAAACCTTAATCTTTTTTTCTTTTACGATAGAATTCAAGTCGGCATACACTTTGGAATTGTCAGTATACCCTGACTCAATGAAAGTAGATACTGTAAATGCCTTCAGTACATCAACTAACCCGCCAATATGGTCTTCTTGATTATTTGTCGCCACAACATAATCCAATTTTTTTATTTTTTTATCCTTCAAGAATTCAACGACATACTTTCCAGCTGATTTTGGTCCCCCGTCAATAAGCATATTTTTTCCGTCTGGCGACTGTATCAATATTGAGTCGCCCTGCCCAACATTTATAAAATGCACCTTTAATTCACTAGTAGCTGCATTTGAACGATTAGGAAAGAAACCAATCAACAATACGAAAGCAATAACCAATGATGCTACCTTTTTCATTATAGCCCTCCTCTATCGATATACCTATTATCATAGTATATAAATATATGAATTGTCTATAATTATTCAAATTAACAATTAAATATTTTCATCCTTAATGAAGACGATGAAATGGCTATTCAGTTTCGTTTTTCGGCGTTTGTGTAACCTTTGACAATATGTAATACTATAAGCATACAATCTTTGTTAAGGAGAACAGTGATGATTAAAGTTGTTGGCACCGTTGAATTTCTTACACCTAAGTCAAGTAGTCATTATAATATTAGAAAAAGGAAAGCTCGCATCCAGCCTGTGGAAACAGAACAATTGACCACTCGTGATGGAGCTCTAAGCTATAAAATATCTGCAAAATTTGAGATTTTATTAGAAAAAGATTACAACTGTAAGTCTGAAAATGATTACGTCGGAAAAGTTAAGCCATTCCTGGATTCACTCATCGTTTCATCATTAATTCTCAATACGCAAATATATTCAATTGGACAAGTGTATTTTCCGCTGCAACAGTAGAAATCTAAGGACTATATTTTGGACTATGAGACTTTCATTTTCATAAAATCGCTACCTTGCTTTATTTAATTCTCCGTTTGTGTATTGAAGTTAGTATAGATGTATAGATAAGTTAGTTTTTTAATGGATCTCGTTGGCTGCATAGGAAATACTTCTTTCGCCACTCTTGTACTGTTTCTGTAATTTTTAACTGGTTAAATTGTAGCAGTTGTTTAACATGTTGTTTTGCACATCTAATGTTAGAAATCAGAGCTGTCCAGAAAGACAATGAAAATTGACTGTCTGTAAAGGCCCCTTTTTAAAATACAAATTACATTTACTCGTTGCTTCAGTTTCCAGGTGGTCGCTTTCCGCGTGTACGGGTAAGCCTACTTATACACGTCAACTTTAGTTTTTGTTCGCTTGCTATAACAAACAACTCTTACTATAATTTATTAGAAGCTTTTCGACCAGCTCTATGTAGGATAAAACCTACTTGACACATTATTCTTCCTTTCATAGCATGCTGAATCAAAGTTTGGTAAACACAATTACTTGTGATTTTTCTCATTTCCATGCTTAAAATTACCTGTGGCCTTAGCCATTAGTAATTGGGCTTCTTTGAAATCTGCTAATTGGATCTTACTCAAAAACTTTTCACTCGCTTTTCCTGCAAGCGTTGTGACGAGCTTTCCTTTATAATAGATAAATACTTTTTTATCTTTCGTCAATTTATAGGTAAAGATTTCCTCGTCAAATCGATTTCGCTTATCAATACGATTCATTGATTCACCTCCCTTATTTTGGTGTTAGAGTGTCTCTTTTGAAGTCCCTGCAATTGCAAATTTCAAGTAAACGTATTTTGATCGGGAACCAATAACCTTTTTTCATGAATTCTTGTAAGGCAATAAATCATATTATATGGATTTTCTTGAGGATCGATGTCCTTACAGTCAATCCCGCAACAGCATAACCGATCTCGTCTGTACACCCTTCCTTGACGATTGGATAACTTAAACTCCCAATCAGTATCCGCAAACCAATTATGATGAAATTCAGAGACATTCTTGTATCCTCTTAGTAAGCGACCATTTGAATGATTGCACTAATATCTTCACGATCGGAAATAGTTTGTAGAAAAGATTGAATGTCTTTACTTTCAATGGAATCTATGTGTTTAATCGCTGCATAGTGAATACCTGCTACCCTCATAAATAGTCTCCTATGACACAAACTTCTTACTATGAATACTCCACTATCGTCTGTTTCACTAGTTACAATAACATTTTACAAGTTATATTCTACACTATAACCAAAAATGCCTAATCAAACTATAACAAAAGGGTATTTTGTGGAGTTCAGCAATTGTAAAAACTTCTAAATGTATAAATATAAAAAGTTATGGGAGGGATTTATTTGATCAAGGGAGTATTGTGGTTAATCGGTGCTGTAATCGGCGTAGGTGTAATTGCAGTTGTTGCAACTATATCTATTGGATGGCTTCTTTTCGGGGGCTTGAAGGCTTGAATCGAATATCGTACAGGATAGCTTATACGAACCATGCGATGAAATTATTACGATGGATGGTCAACCGATCAAAGAAATGGATTGGTCAACAGTCGAACCGATCGACTTTAAACAATTAAAAGAGAATCCAAATAAATATAAATCTGAAAGCACTCCACTGGAACAATCATACAGATCTTGGAAGATAGAGATTACACAGATATTCGCTTGGCGATTGATGATGAGACGACAATATTATCTTTGTAAAATACTTTGATCTTACCGAATTTGTGGTTGGCGACACTGTCTCAGTATATGGTACCATCTATGGCAACTATAGCTATCCATCTACAGACAATCAAAATATATCATTGCCCGCCGTAATTGCGTATGAAATTGAATAGCAGAAAAGATTAAAGCTACCTTCTCGTTAAGAGTTGGTGGTTTTTTTTAGTATGATTAGAAATTTTGCCAAGTAATTATGTTAGATTTAAAGTTGCTTGGCATCAGTTCGTTATCCTTCTACCCAACCTAACGCTGTAAAGATGAAGGTAATCCAAATAAGAGCATTACAAAATGTGGAGCAATTGGATAGTTAATTTATATTTTAAACATTTTTTATTGAAATGAAAGGATTTTAAAAGCCTCACAAACACATGGCTACAACGTTTGCAAGGCTTTTATAGTTTTTTTAAAATCCTTAATATTACCCTCATAACGTCCCAGGCAGGAATCGAACCTGCGACCCACAGCTTAGGAGGCTGTTGCTCTATCCCCTGAGCTACTGAGACAATAAATAAAGTACTTTTCCATTATAATGAACCTCCGCTTGAAGAGCAATACCTTTGTTTCATTGAACAAGTATAATCTTCCATATCGAACACATAGTAAAGTGAACACATTTTATATAATGGGTATAGGGAAAGAAATACGGTTTTGGAGGAGATATTAATGGAAAACAGTTCTTCAACTGAAAGATTCCAGCCTGTCACATCGGTTGGGAGCGGTATCGGGATCGAAGTGACTCCTGATCTTTATTGTTACACGATTCAAATCGTGAATGTTATTTTTTATGGTATAGCAGGTGAAGGCAATGACTGGGTTTTGATTGATGCTGGAATGCCTACATCTGGAGGAAAAATCAAGGAAGAAGCAGAAAAAAGATTCGGTAAAAACAATCCACCGAAAGCCATCATATTGACCCATGGACATTTTGATCATATAGGCGGCATTATTGAACTTTTAGAAGTATGGGATGTACCTGTCTATGCTCATGAATTGGAATTGCCATACTTAACAGGAAAGAAGAATTATCCAGAGCCAGATACGACTGTAGAAGGTGGTATGGTTTCCAAAATGTCATTCGCGTTTCCACATGAGAGTATTGACATTTCTGAATACATTCAGCCGCTGCCTATCGATCACACCGTACCATTCATGCCGAATTGGAAATGGATTCATACACCTGGACATTCTGAAGGCCATGTTTCCCTATTCCGCAACGAGGACCACGCACTCATCGCAGGGGATGCTTTTGTGACCGTAAAGCAAGAAAGCCTATACAAAGTATTTACGCAAGAAAAGGAAATTAGCGGCCCACCTCGTTATTTAACCCCTGACTGGGAAGCTTCTGAGTCCTCTGTCAACATATTAGAAGCGATGGATCCAGCTGTCGCGATAACCGGACATGGCGTTCCTGTATCCGGAGAATGGTTGAAAGAAAATTTAACGGAACTAAAAAATAATTTCAAGTCGATAGCAGTTCCAGATTACGGTAAGTTCGTTAAGGACGATCAATGCTAGGAACAGGAGGGCTCTTCAATGGATGAAGTGGAAAAAAGGATTACGAAGCGCAATGAAATCCGGAAAGTGAATAAAAGGTACGAAGAAACAGCACATGAGTTTTACGAGCTTTCTCATTATAAAAAAGCGATGATATTAGCGTATCAAAAATCGCAGGAAATCCATCAGCAAAATGAAGAGAAACAGTAATAAAAAGGGATATTCAGGTTTAACCATAGCCTGAACATCCCTTTTTGTTTTATTCAGTTCCGTATAACCTCTTTCGACTATCTGACTGTATTCCTGACAGTCGCTTCCTTAATGTATTTTTCCAATTTACGGATAAGTATTCACATTCCGCAAGTGCAGCTGCTTGTTGAAGATCATCCTTGCGTTTATGCATCAGTTCATTGCATTCCGCAATCGTCCAATGTGCCGCAGGACGATCCAAAACAATTAATTGTTGTCCTTTCTCTATTGTCCCTTCTTGTAACACTCGGAAATACCACCCCGTCCTCCCCGAGTCCTGAATCATTAACGATAGATCTTTCTTTTGAAAGCGGCGAGCTGGTTTCCAACAAGGCTGTCTAGGCTGAGAGACTTGTATAATGGCTTCTCCAATTTTAAACGTATCCCCTATTGCCACACAATCTTCTGTCATATTAACAGTTGAAAAATTCTCGCCCATACCACCTGGGCCCATCTCTTTCATTTGAAAGAACTGATAATGTTCATGGGGATAACAAAATATCGCTTTTTCTGGACCTCCATGATTTTTCAAGTCCGCTTGACCGTCGCCATCCAAATTATTTTTTCCGACAAAAATTGGACGATCCCACTCTTCTTTGAAAATACCGCTCTTCCATTCTTTCCGCTTCTGGTTTACTTCATCAATCTCTACAATTGTTTTCGGTTTACCGATAAATATCTTTTGAATAAAAAATTCCAATATAGTCCCCATCCATTTCAAAATCCGGATTGCACTATTCACAATCCGGATTGTACATTTTAAATAAGCATTACACTAAATACAACAATTAAAGTTATTGTCATTATAATGATCACGGGAATAAGAACTGTTAACAATCCCTTCCACGCTGAAAAACGATGAGCCTCCGCTACAGCAAAAACATTTGCGATAAACGCCCAAACTCCAATCGCTACATTTAATAGTAAGGAAAGAAATAACCATGCATACTGCAAAGAAGAAAAATAAAATTGATCTGTAAATACATCTTTCCCTAAAATAATCAAATCAGGAATCCATACAAGCCCACCCCACACTAAAATAATGCTTGAAATTCCAAAGGCCATTCGGAGTTCTGCATAGGTTCCTTTCCCGCCAAACATTCGTCCGACTAAATAATTCAGCCCGGATCCAATGAGCCAACCAATTAATCCGATAATTGGCCCACCGATGATGGACATAACAATTATGGCAACTACAGGTAAACTTTCACCTAAGCTTTTGGCTGATGATTGATCCAACAACTGAATGATTCCTGCAATCGAAACTAATATCATCGCCAACCCCAAGTTTTTATGCTCGATTGCGTAGCGAACCGTTTTTCTTGGTTGATACCAAATCGACAGCCATATATTCATTTTTTCAGGCTCCCGCTCAACTTGTTCCGTTATTTCCTGCATTTCACTTTCATCCTCTCATTATGTACATAGGAAATTTATTTCCTATGTAACATACGGGATGCGAGGCAGATAGTTTCCCATAGTTCTATTTTTAACTCAAACGGATGAAGGATATTCCATAAAATACCATTGCTATCAAAGTGATTAGGGATAAAGATCCATAGTCTTTAATTCCTATTTAGCTCTTTTCCCATTCCTTTCAAAAAATCCATTCCGTATTTCACCGCTTGATTTACTTCTGGATCATTAAGTGCAGTCATTACTTGGAGAATGCTAACACGGTCATCATTGCCACGATACAATTCTGCTTCCTCAATCCCATTTTTCATTGCTTTAGTTAATTTTTCTGTCGCAGCTGGATCGATCGATGATAAAGTTGCCACCGCATTCAACAAATGGTTCATCAAATTTGTCACTGGCTCTCGAGATGCTTGTGTGACAGCAATTTTCGCAAGCTTTTCTCTCGCTTTTATCATAGCCGTCACTGCATCTAAAACGCCTGCATCATTTAGCTCGGAAGCAATCTCGATCATTTTTTGCAATGAATCTTGCTGTTCCGCAATTAATGATTGTAATTCTTCAATTTTCTTTTGCTGTAGTTCAGTTTCCGATAATTTTTTTCGATGAATAGACGTAATTGGCGAAGCCATCAGATCACCCTTTCTCCACTGTATCAGTCAGGCTTACATAGTCTTCCCTTGCCCATTTCCGTTCTACTTCAACGCCATTTTGCGGATAGCGCTTTTTATTGCGTGGGTTGGAAGCTGGCAATGGGTTTTCCCCATCCTTCCGAAGTACTTCCATGCGCACTTTTGTTTGCTTGAAAGCAGGTGTATTTGTACGCTGATCAACCGCTGTTCCAGTAAGAAAATTAATAGCTGATTCCTTCTTTACTGAATTCATCGGTAAAAATAATTCATTGCCTTTTACTCGATCGGTCACTAATACTGGAAGTCGCAATGCGCCATGAGGAGAGACGAGACGCACAATCGACCCGCTAATTACTCCGCGTTCTTTCGCAAGCTCTGGTGATACTTCGACAAAAATTTCGGGAACTTTCTTTTGTATGCCGTCTGATTTATTTGTTAGGTTTCCTTCATGAAAATGCTCTAACAATCGGCCATTGTTAATATGCAAATCGTATTCCTCGGGATACGCTACTGGCTCAACCCAGTCAGATAAAGCAAATCTCGCTTTGCCATCCGGGAAGTTGAATCCATTTTCATAGAGCAATGGTGTACTTTTACCTGTCAAACTTCCCCAGAAGAAGCTACCGTAGCCTTCCAATTGCTTATAATCAGCTTTGCTAAACAATGGAGAAAGGCTTGCCATTTCCGCAAAAATTTCACTTGGGTGTGCATAATTCCAATCAGCTCCCAATCGTCGAGCGATTTCCTGAATAATCCACCAATCTGCTTTTGCTTCACCTAATTCGGGAAGTGCCTGAAAGAGCCTTTGCACTCTCCGCTCTGTATTCGTAAACGTTCCCTCTTTCTCCAATGAAGGAACAGCAGGCAAAATGACGTCCGCATAGCGAGCTGTCCTTGAAAAAAAGATGTCTTGAACGACCAAAAAATCTAACTTGCTTAACAGATCGTGAACGTGATTCGAATTAGAATCGACTAACGCCATATCTTCCCCGACGATATACATTCCTTTCATCGTTCCTTCATCAACCGCTTGCAACATTTGAATATTATCCATACCAGGCTTACCGTCAATTGTCACACCGTATGCCCGCTCAAATTTTCCCCTTGCTGCATCATCCGTCACATGCTGATAGCCCGGCAGCCAACCAGGCAGCGTACCCATATCGCATGCCCCTTGGACATTATTATGGCCGCGTAGAGGATATGCTCCTGCACCTGGTCTCCGATAATTTCCTGTTGCTAATAATAAGTTGGAAATAGCGGCTGAAGTGTCCGATCCACCCGTATTTTGAGTGACGCCCATCCCCCAAAGAATGCATGTTCCATCAGCGTCTCGAATCATTTCAGCAACATTAATAAGCTGTTCTTTCGGGATGCCTGTTATATGTTCTGCAAAACTAAGTGTATACGTTTTCAATACTTCTTTGAATTCTTCAAAATGAAGAACGTTTTCGCGAATAAACGATTCATCATGCCAACCGGAATCAATTAAATATTTTGTAACCGCCATTAACCAAACTTGGTCGGTACCTTGCTTCGGACTAATAAAAATATCTGCTCGCTCTGCCATCTCATGCTTTCTCAAATCTGCAACGACTAATTTTTGACCATGTAGCTTATGAGCTCGCTTTACTCGAGTCGCAAGAACAGGGTGACCTTCTGCAGGATTCGCGCCGACAATTATTACGAGGCCAGCTTGTGCAATATCTTTAATCGTTCCCGCATCTCCGCCCATGCCGACCGTCCTAAACAATCCATCCGTCGCTGGCGATTGGCAGTAGCGGGAACAATTATCGACATTGTTCGTTTCAAACACTTGCCTAGACAATTTCTGCATTAAATAATTTTCTTCATTTGTAATCTTTGATGAAGAAATAAAACCAACACTATCTTTACCATGCTTCTTATGCAGCTTGCCTAAATTATTTGCTACAAGGTCCAACGCTTCTTCCCATGTCGCCTCTTCAAAAGCATCCCCTTTCCGAATGAGTGGCGTTGTCAATCGTTGATCGCTATTTACAAAATCCCAGCCGAATTTCCCTTTTACACAAGTCGATATTGCATTGACAGGAGCCTCTGATACAGGCTGGATTTTAAGAATTTTCCGATCTTTTGTCCATACTTCAAAAGAACATCCTACACCGCAAAATGTGCAGACGGTTTTCGTTTTCTTCGTTCTTGTATCTCGCATTGCCGCCTCTGCATCCGAAATTGCCATTATGCCGCTATAGCCTGGTTCTACTTCCTTAACCAAATCGATCATGGGTGACAAAATTTCATCTTTCATATTCGTCATGAAACCCGCTTCGCCTAACATCGATTTTTCCATAAGCGCATTACAAGGACATACGGTTACACAATGACCGCAACTTACACAAGACGAGTCATTGATTTTCGCACCACCATCCCATAAAACAATTGGCCGATCCCTTTCCCAATCAATGCTTAACGTTTCATTTACTTGCAAGTTTTGACAAACCTCAACACATTGGCCGCAAGCGATGCATTGATTTGGGTCATAGCGGTAAAATGGATTCGTCAAATCAACAGCATCTTTTGAACACTTCGGCTCATAAGGATATTTCTGCTCTTCAATCCCCATCATGTCAACTGTGTTATGTATTTTACAGTTCCCGTTATTATTATCACACACTGTACAATAGAGCAGATGATTTTCCAAAATCCGATCCATCGCTTCCGTTTGCGCTTCCTTAGCACGGAAAGATGCCGTATGAACTTGCATGCCATTTTCCGCTTTCGTCGAGCAGGCACGCATCAGTTTCCCATTCACTTCTACAATGCATGTGTCACACGTCTCAATCGGATCGACTTCCGGCAAATAACAAATTTGAGGATGTTCAATCTGTTGATCATTCATCACTTGCAAAATCGTCATCCCTTCAATGAAAGGATAAGTTGCGCCATTAATACGGATGGTCATGCAATCCCTCCCCTTCTATTCAAAAAACACAATAAAAAACTGCCATTCGGCAAGTAGAATTGCATTTTGAAGTCGTCCGGCTACATGTTTTTCTACATTGCCATCATTGTATTATTTACAATTTGATAGGATTGATAAAAATCTGTTCATCTATTACATCCTTATTCGTAGTATAGTAGATACATACTGATTACTCAATGTTTTTATGAAATATTGAAAATGATGAAAGAGGGCGAATCGATGAATGTACCCTATTCATAACCGAACGATTTATAAATATAAGCATGGGAAAATGGTTGAACAAATAGATGTCGTAGCAGATGAGCACCCCATTACAATCCGTATTAACGGCAAGGAATTTATGACGATTGTATGCACTCCGGAGCACATTGAAGAAATGGTCATCGGCTTTTTAGCTTCGGAAGGTGTCATCCCTAAATATGAGTCGATCAAAGAAATTTCACTGCAAGAGGACTTAGGAGTTATTCATATTTCAACAGATCAATATTTCCCGTACTATGAAAAAATGTTGAACAAAAGATATATTGCTTCATGCTGCGGCATGAGCAGGCAAGGATTCGTTTTTGCTCATGATGCGTTAACTGCAAAAACGATGACAGAGATCAATGTCAAACTAAATCCAGACCAATGCTTTTCGCTTATGAAGCAATTGGATGAGTCCGCAAAAATGTTTCAAGAAACTGGTGGAGTCCATAATGCAGCTCTCTGTACCCCTGAACAAATTATTTTGTCTCGAACGGATATCGGAAGACATAATGCGCTCGATAAAATTTACGGACATTGCTTAAAGCATTCAATTGCTGTTTCCGATAAAATCATTGTGTTTAGCGGAAGAATTTCATCGGAAATCTTGTTAAAGGTTTCAAAAATTGGCTGCGAAATCGTACTGTCCAAATCAGCCCCTACTGAATTAGCGCTAAAATTAGCGGAACAGTTAGGCATTACGACTGTAGGATTTATACGAGGGAATTCATTTAATGTATATACACATCCCCATCGTCTTACTACTTAACACTAAAATTCGAACGAAGAAACATCCGTAATACAGGGCATAATAAAACCGCCTTACACATCTAAATAGATGTCAAAAGGCGGTTTTCATTATTGTATTGAATTTTTCATTTCTGCAAATTCTTTATCGGAACAGAGGACAAAATGACCTGGTGTCACTTCCCGGAATGATAATTTTTCGTCAGCTGCGTAATTATGGTCTGCTGGATTATACGGTTTCCGTACACGAGATCTTTCATATCTCGGGTCCGGAAGAGGGATTGCCGATAAAAGAGATTTTGTATACGGGTGTAGCGGGTTCTTATATAAATCCTCCGCGGGCGCCAATTCAACAAGCTTCCCAAAATACATAACGCCGATCCGATCAGAAATATATTTTACCATCGACAAGTCATGTGCGATGAATAAATATGTTAGCCCTTTTTCTTTTTGCAGTTCTTTCAATAAATTGACAACTTGCGCTTGAATGGATACATCCAACGCTGAAATCGGCTCATCTGCAATGATAAATTCAGGATTGACCGCTAACGCTCGTGCAATACCAATACGTTGGCGCTGACCACCGGAGAATTCATGCGGATACCGATCTGCATGCTCTGGGTTTAAACCAACTGTTTCAAGGAGATCAACAACTTTTTCCTTGCGCTCTTGCTGTGTTTTGGCAAGACCGTGTATATCTAACCCTTCCGCAATAATATCTAACACTTTCATACGAGGGTTCAATGATGCATATGGATCTTGGAAAATCATTTGCATCCGCTGATTCAGAGATTTCATTTCTTGAGAAGACTTTTTACCGTGGACACTAACGCCATCATATAAAACTTCGCCGTCTGTCGCATCATACAGGCGGATGATCGTACGTCCTGTAGTCGATTTCCCACAACCGGATTCACCAACTAAACCAAATGTTTCCCCTCGATAAATGTCAAAACTAATATCATCGATCGCTCGAACTTCTGAAGGCTTTCCTTCATTGAAGTATTGCTTCAAATTTTTAACTTCTAATAATTTTTCAGCCATCACGCCTCACCCCCGGTCGCTTTTTCATAATATTTGCTTCCTGGAAATGTTTTCATCCGTTCAATGATCGCTAATGGCGGCTCTACTTGCGGTGCGTTCGGATGAAGAAGCCAAGTGGCTGCATAATGTGTATCGCTCACTTTGAACATTGGTGGTGATTCTTCTAAATCAATTTGAAGTGCATACTCACTACGCAATGCGAATGCATCCCCTTTTGGAGGATTCAATAGATCTGGAGGAGTACCAGGGATTGCATATAGCTTCTCTTCTTCCAAATCCATAGAAGGCATTGAGCTTAATAGTCCCCAAGTATATGGATGCTGAGGATTGTAGAAAATTTCATCTACTGTTCCTACCTCTACAATTTTACCGCCATACATAACTGCAACACGATCGGCAACATTCGCCACTACTCCCAAATCATGCGTGATAAAAATAATGGACGTATCTACTTTATTTTGAATATCCTTCATCAATTCAAGAATTTGAGCTTGAATTGTAACGTCCAAAGCGGTCGTCGGCTCATCGGCAATTAGGATTTTCGGATTACATGCAAGTGCAATTGCAATAACGATACGTTGACGCTGACCGCCGGAAAATTGGTGAGGATACATTTTAAATCGTTTTTCCGGGTTCGGGATGCCAACCATTCGCAATAAATCAATAGCAACTTCCTTTGCCTTCGCTTTACTTACTTTTTGGTGTTTTAAAATCGGCTCAATAATTTGCTTACCAATTGTCATCGTTGGATTCAACGAAGTCATCGGATCTTGGAAAATCATCGAAATGTCTTTCCCACGAATTTTTTGCATTTCACGATCCGTTAATTTTGTTAAATCTTTTCCATTAAATAAAATCTGTCCGTTCTTAAATTCTGAGCTTGATTCAGGAAGGAGGCGCATAATCGCTTTTGTCGTAACCGATTTTCCGGATCCGGATTCACCAACGATAGCGAGCGTCTCCCCTCTAATTAAATCAAAATTCACACCTCGGATTGCTTTCACTTCACCGGCAAATGTATGGAAGGAAAGCTCTAAGTCATTCACTTGCAATATTTTTTCCATGTCGCTTTCCCCCTATCAATCTTTCATCTTTGGATCAAACGCGTCGCGCAGTCCGTCACCGATTAAGTTGAATGCAATCATCAAAATACTAATTACTAAAGCTGGGAACATTAAGAAATACGGTTGGTGTTCCATAACTTTATAACCATCATTAATCAACGTACCTAATGAAGCAGCAGGTGGTTGAAGACCTAATCCGATGAAGCTTAAGAATGCTTCAAAGAATATCGCGCTCGGAATCGTGAACATCGTATTAATGATGATAATTCCCATAATATTCGGCAATAAATGCTTACCGATAATCCTCTTGTCACTTGCACCTAACGTACGCGAAGCTAATACGAATTCCTGACCTCTATATTTCAGTATTTGAGCACGCACGATACGTGACATGCCGATCCAACCGGTCAAGGAAATCGCGATGATGATGGCGGTTAACCCCGGTTCCATAATTAAAAGCATCAAGATGACAATAATCAGTGTTGGAATTCCAATTAAAATTTCGACAATACGTTGCATAACATCGTCTACACGTCCACCAAAATATCCTGATATGCCTCCATATAGGACTCCGATAACCACATCAATCGCCGCAGCTACAAATGCAATTAATAAGGAAATTTGCGTTCCTTCCCAAAGACGGGTAAACAGGTCGCGACCAAGTCCGTCAGTACCGAACCAGTAATATTCATCTACTTTTTTCACTTCATATAAGTTGACTGTTTCTCCACCTAATTTACCTGTTCCATCAAATATCCCTAACTTTTCAAGCCCAGGGATTTTTGGAGGCAAGTTCGCGTGACGCAAAATTTGCTCATCACCGTCATGACCATTTAAATGTGGACCTACCAAAGCCATAATAATCATAAGGACCAATACAACCATACTGATTATAGCCGCTTTGTTTTTTCGAAGTCTGAGCCAAGCATCTTGCCAAAAGCTTAAACTCGGCTTGGAAATACGTTCGGCATTGCTACTATCGACTGTAATGCGCTCGAATTTTTCCGGCGGCAATTGTTGAAGTTCTTCTTTTCGCATTAGCCTTTACCTCCAGACAAACGAATTCGCGGATCAATAATTCCGTATAATAGGTCTACAATGAAGATGATCAGAATCAACAATGCAGAAAAGAATAGTGTCGTACCCATAATCGTAGCAAAGTCACTCGTCATAATAGAGGATACGAACTGCTCTCCAATTCCCGGAATTGCAAAGATCTGTTCTACAACAAGGGAACCAGTAACAATACCGGCTGCTTGCGGCCCTAATACTGTAATAAGAGGAATTAGCGCATTACGAAAAGCATGTTTGAATGCTATTTCAAAACCGCTTGCACCTTTTGCCTTTGCCAGCGTTATATAATCAGAACTTAATACTTCAATCATTTCTGTACGGATAAAACGGGCAGATAAAGCAAGTGGTCCCATTGCTAAGGCTAACGAAGGAAGTATACTTGATTTCCATCCATCATCCCAAAGACCTACAGGCAATAAGTGCCATTGAGAAGCGACCCAATATTGCAATAATGACGCAAACACAAAGGACGGTATCGAAACACCTAATATTGCTATAAATGTACTTCCATAATCCCATATTGTATTTTGCCTTAAGGCGGCGAGCATACCTAACAGAATTCCTACAATCGTTCCAAACACCATCGCCTGTGCACCTAATATGAAAGAAGGTTTCACCCTTGATGCTAATAGGTCATTCACGCTCTTCCCTTTGAAAACAAAGGAAGTTCCCAAATCCCCTTTTGCTAAGTTTTTCATATAAATGGCGTATTGAACTGGTTTCGGTTTGTCAATGCCATATTTCTTTTCGACGATCGCTCGTTGAGTTTCGTTCAGTTTATTATAAGAAGCGATCGGTGAACCTGGCAGCGTCTGCATTAAGAAAAACGTTGCAGTCGCAATTAAGAACATCGTTAGGAACATATAGGCGAGCCGTTTTCCAATATACTTAACCACATTGCACCTCCAAAATACGATCGTTTGATTTATGTTAAATTGATAATTATCAATTTCTTTTCAAAATGTAAACACTTACAAACTTTCGCTTAATTCCCTTTTACTAAAAAGAGAGTATATGGGCTTTGTATATCCATATACTCTCTATCTATTTAACTAATAGGTAACTTACTCTTTACCTGAGATGTATGCCCATTTATAGCTGTAGTCAGCTCCGAATGGGTGAACAGCAAGACCTTTGAAATAAGGCTTGTGAAGCTGGATCAACCCGCGTTGGTAGATAGGTGCGATTGCAGCATCTTCTTCCAATAGGATTTTTTCAGCTTTTGCGAATGCTTCGTAACGAGCTGCAGGATCTAAAGCAAGCTCATTTTTAGTTGATTCGATCAAGGCATCATATTCAGGGTTTGAATATGACATTAAGTTGTTCGTTCCGTCAGTCACGAAAAGATCCATGAATGAAATAGGGTCTTGGAAGTCAGGGCCCCAACCGGAAACTTGGATGTCGTAGTCTTGATTTCCATCAAGCTCTAAACGTACAGCGAATGGAACTTCTTTCAACTTGATTGTCAAACCTTCAAGATTTCCTTCAAGTTGTGATTTGAAATATTCGTCCATTTTTTTAGATAATTCAGTGTCCCCGCCAAGGATTTCAAGCTCCAATTCAGTTACACCTAACTCTTCTAAACCTTTTTGCCAGTATTCTTTCGCTTCTTCAGCGTCGTATACTAAGTGCTCCCCGCTAATTTCACGGAAGTCAGTTCCGTTTTCATCGTATGCGAAATCTTTTGGTACAAGGAAGTTCGCAGGCTCGGAACCGTTTGCAAGAACTACTTCAGCTAAGTCATTTTTTTCGAAAGCCTTTGCAATTGCCTTACGGATGTTAACGTTTGCAAGTGGAGTTTTTTCTCCATTTCTTTCTTGGTTAAACTTGAAATAGAAAACAGATGTTTCAGGCTGATGTACTGCTTCTTCATGTGAAGCATATTGAAGAGCCAAGTCGCCTGATACTCCGGCACGGTCTTTCTTGCCGTCATTGTAAAGTTTTACAGCTGTTGCAGAGTCTTTAACAACGTCTACGTTGATTGTGTCAAGTTTAACGTTTTCTGCATCCCAATAATGTTCGTTTTTCTTGTAAACCCAGCTATCGCCTGTGCCGTCCCACTCAGTTAGGATGAATGGCCCGTTATATAACAGGTTATCCGAGTTTGTAGCGTACGCATCGCCTTTTTCAGTTACGAATTCTTCCTTTTGTGGATAGAATGTTCCGAAAGACATAAGCGATAAGAAGTATGGAACAGGACGTTCCAGTGTTACGACTAATGTTTTGTCGTCTTCAGCAACAACGCCTAATTCCGACTTGTCCATTTTCTCTTCACTGATCGCAGTTGCATTTTTGATAACTCCAGACATCATGAACGGACCATATGGTGAACCAGTAGCTGGATCAATTGCACGTTGCCATGCAAATACGAAATCATGTGCTGTAACTTCTGATCCATCAGACCATTTTGCGTCACGTAGTTTGAAAGTGTAAGTTAAACCATCTTCACTTACTTCCGCTTCTTCTGCCGCCATTGCCGGTTCAGCAACGTTGTCAAGATTTAGGCGGTACAAACCTTCATTTACGTTGTTAAGTACGTTGAAACCAACTGCATCTTCCACGATTGCGGAGTCAACTGAAGGAATCGCTGCACTTTCGATCAAGTTAAGTACTTGTTCTGCATCCGGTTCGCCGGATTCTTCTTCTTTACTTTGTTCAGTTGCTTGGTCGTCACCTTTATCAGCAGGTTTTTCCGTGCCTTCTTCTTTCTCTTTGTTTCCACAAGCGGCAAGGAATACGCTGAGCACTAATGACATTGCCAAAAGCAACAGCAAATTTCTTTTCTTCAAATCATAGACCTCCTTTTGAATTGTCTGAAGAATTATCACTTTTTATTATACATTCAAAACATATGAAGTCAAACTATTTTTTTAGTTTTTTTCGTTAATCACATAATAATAAAAGTTTTCAAGGTATCGTAAAAACAGTCAGTTTCACATAAGAACATTGATTAATCAATAGATGATTGCGCTAACTAATAAATTCAACTATTATTGTCATTACATAATTCATCTGTTAAAAACTAAAAGGCAAGGAGGGGAAAATTATGAAAAAACTGATCTATAACATTATTATAAATCAATTATTAATTGTTGCACTTATTTTTCTTATCACAAAAAATCTCACTCTATTAGAATATATTAATTACTCATTTTACTTCGGAGTATTCTATTTATTCATTGGCGGGGCCATTTTAATAGTGCGTTCTGGATTTTTCGATTTTTTCACGAACAGTATGAAAAAGGTTCTTTCAGCAGACAATGTCAAAAAAGAGATCGTTAATATGCGACCTCCTTCTGAAGCAGTTTCTGTGAAGCCTAATTTTTTCTTCATATCAGGTTTACCAATTATGTTCTTTATGATTGTAGCTCTTCTTTTTTATTCCATTTAATGCAGAGTATTTATGTTTTGACTAAAGTAAGGCAATATGGAAGGATATAAAATGGAGACTGATTGCCGGTTTATAGGACGGCTAATAGTGGTACAAAATAGATAAATGAAAATGCAAGCAGATTGGAGTGGACGAAATGGAAATCCTTCTATATGTGAGTGCCGCTATCGCAGCAATTTCCATTGCGCTTATTGCCATTTATTTTGTTATGACGATGAAGAGCGCGAAAGTAGCGATGAACGAAATCTCAACTACAGTTAAACGGATGGAATCCAAACTATCAAACATCACTGATCAATCGGAGCAGTTGATGGACAAGACAAATCGGATTGCGGACAATGTAGAAAACAAAATCAATTCATTGGAAGGTATTTCACAATCGGCAAATAATATTCATGCATCCGCTCACCATTTACATAAATCGTTTGAAGGAATTGCCAACAACATTGCAAAACCTGATCCAAAAACAAAGGATTTAATGGAGAAGTTGAATGCACTAACCGAAACCGCAACAAGCATTTATTTCAAATTTAAGAGAGAAAAACAGAAGCATGATATTGTTGCTGAAACACAAGCTCAGCTCCCACCACCTTCAAAAATCAAAAAGTAAAGAGGTGAACGAATATGGATTGGCTTGGGATTGGAGTCATAATTATTGGCATCGCATTTGCCATTTTAGTAGGAGTATTAATAAAACCGATCAATAAACTTGCTGGTGTATTGGAAGGCATAAAAAAAACGACCGATGAATTACCAAATACACTAACGGAAATAACAAAACAAACGACAGAAATTATGCAAACGAGTAATTCAACATTAAAAAATGTAAATGAGCAAGTTCATGAGTTAACTCCCTTCTTCCATGTCATCGGCGATACAGGCGAAGCAACCCGGAAGATAACAAAGTCCGCACTTGAAAAAGCTAATTTATTGCAAACGGCTTCAACAGAAGCATCCGATTTTACAAAACGTGAAAAATATGAAGGACTGTTCGGTATCCTTTCTTTCCTATACTTCATCAATGAACGAAGGAATGATTTGAAGGCCAAAACGAAGAAATAAAACAAGACGATCTGCGATTATTATAGAGTCGTTGATCGTCTTTTTTTAAAAACAAAGTAAATTGTATAGATGCACTTAAAACCATTGATCGACCAAAAAATGCCTGCAAAATGAATAATTACATTTTGCAGGCATTTTATCATTCCTTATCTTTTATCAAATACTTGCCTTCTCTTGCAGACTGTTTTGCTTCGGCCTTCATTCGTTCAATATCAAAAGCACGCTGCTTCCCGGTTGCATATAATTTTGCAGGACGTACAATTTTCCCGCTTTCCTTAAGCTCTTTCCTTTTATTAGCTGCATAATATCCTAAAGCGACCGTTCCATAAATGCCGCCCAATCGTTTCGATTTTGTTTCGGGATCTACGGCTACTGTTTTATTTTTTAAAGTAGATGATAAATCATTGATGGAAGAGGCAATCTTTCGAGTTGACTCTCCTACATCCCCCGCAATATGAAAGAAAGGTGTTAGTGTACTAATTTTTTCATTCACATCAGAGAGTGTTTCGTTCGAATTCTTTATTAAATTCTCTGTCTCAAGTAACACATCATCAATCTGATCAGGCAATTTTTCAATTGTTTCGCTGACCCCTTTTAAAATGCCAGCAGTATTGTTTAACACTTTTGCAATATAAATGGATAAAATAATAAATGCGATTCCGATTAGCAATACGCCGATTCCAGTTAAACTCATAGCCTCATCCCTCTTTTCCTACAGTTCTTCCGCGCTTCCATGATTGATAGAGACTTATCGCAAATTCTGAAGCTTGAATAATTCGAATAAAAGGCCTCGTTCCAGCCAATCGACTATCTTCATTATAGTCGGAAGTCATTTTCACAATAGCACCGGATGCTTTTTGTGCAGCTTGGCCAAGTTCTTCAGTTGTTTGGAAAACACTATTTAATGCATCTAACTTTAGCTCAACATCTTTTGCCGTTCCATTAGATTCAATAAGCATTTGCTCTAACTCATATAATGTGTGGTCAAATTTACTCTCCATCCGGTCAGTCGTTTTGCCAATCAATTCAATATTTTGCGCCATATTTTTTAGCAACTTTGATAAATAGATCGCAAAAATGGCAAATGCAATGGCCATTAAGAAAACACCAATATGTACAAACATATGCGCAACACTCCTTCCTATCCACTATACCACGCATTGACCATTTTCAACCAATCTTGACAATTGAAATCTATAAAAGGAAGAACCCTATTCCAATAATTAAATAAGCGGCTAATAACGTAAGCCCTTCAAACCAATTCGATTCACCATCGTTGCATAAATTGATGACTAAGAAAGTAGCTGTCACCATCGCAACCAACTCAGGTATCGTAAAAACAAGCGGCATCGATTGCGGCATAAACAATGAAGCCAAGACTAAAATGGGCGCGACAAACATCGCGACTTGCAATGTCGATCCTACCGAAATCTCAACAGCGACATCCATCCGATTTTTCATCGCCATCGTAATTGCTGAAAAATGCTCCGCAGCATTGCCGACGATCGCAACAACGATCACCCCGATAAACAGCTCCGACCAACCAAATTGATCACCCAACGTTTCGAATGTGTGAACCAATCGTTCTGAAACAAACGCTACTGCAACAGTCGATAGTAGCAAAATGACAATCGCTTTCCCTCTCGACCATTCAGCTTGTTCCTTTTCTTCCGATTCTTTTTCCTGATCATTTGATGAAAAAACACCTCGGTGCGTCACCAACTTAAAAAACAACCCAGCTAAATAGAGCGCTATTAATAAAATGGAAACCCCGATACTAAGTGTAATCGTCTGCTTTTCATCCATGGACATTGAAAATATTTCCGGGATGACAAAAGCAACAATAACCGCAAAGATGAGTAAGCCTGAATTATACCTTGCATCATGAATGCTAAAGTTTTGTCTTTTATATTTAATGCCGCCCAAGAAAAATGAAAAACCTAAAACTAATAGTAAGTTCCCTAAAACAGAACCTGTTAAGGATGCCAAAACTATGCCAATCAAGCCCGCTTTCAATGTGAAAAAGGAAATGATCAGCTCAACTGCATTCCCAAACGTCGCATTTAATAATCCGCTAACTCTTGGTCCGCTGACGATTGCAATACTTTCAGTCGCCCTTCCGATAAAACTGGAAAGTGCAATAATTGCCACAGCACATAATAAAAACATTGGAATGTCTGACCAGTTAAAAATCGTCCCGATTAAAATTAAGGGCAGACCAATCACCAACATCAATAGAAAAATCCGATTCATCGTTTCACCGCTTTCCAACTTCGCTTACTATGATCCTTTCCCTTATTGTGAAATTGAAAACAGCTTGCGGAAAATGTTTTCGTATGAAAGTTTGCTCTCTATTGCTTTATCGGTTCAAAATATTTAGTGATCTGTGGAAATCCAATGCTTATTTTTTAATTACTTAAAAGGTCATATGAAATCAACTTCATTTGGAAATCATTTTCATTGAAATGACAACCGGAGTCATGTATTATAATGACATAAGCTGCATTGTACGTATTCACATTAAGTTTTAACCTTTAAGCTGTAAAAGGGAGTTTTATATAGGAACTGGAATGGTATGCCCGATTCACATCAATCGGGACGGACAGGAACGTTTCTGCGAACACCCACTTTGAGGAGTGGTGGTTTAAAACTTTCTATGATTACAATACGGCAAAGGCGGCTTTTCTAAAGCTTATAATACCAACGTTTATATATGATCACCTTCCTTTTTGGGAGGGTGATTTTTTTTGTGCAAAAATACTGTCGTTGTAAAGCTGTTGTAAAATTTCTTGGAAAATCTTTATGAATCACTCTTTATACAATTAGTGATGAATCCAGAAATATAAGAGAGCTAAGGAAGTTATCCGAGCACTTGAATTCTCCTCACCCTATAACTTACAGCTTTTCTTGAGTATGTAGCAAGCGTCCTCATCCACAATGGACAGGCGATTTTTCAGATATTCAAGTACATCCAAAGTGTCTTTTCGATAAAAATAACTTTATATGCAAAACCAATTTTGTTCAATGTAAGTTAATCATCTTATCGAATTTGCGATTTGAACAAGGGTTTCTTTTGAATTTGAACCAAAACTATTTTTATCAAGTATTAAAATATATTCAAACGAATCTAACTCGAACATTAATGCATCTGCATTATCTCTATCAAGATAAAGTGCTTTCTCTCCATTCTTCAATGATACAGTTTCTTGTGGAGACTTAACGTTAGGTCTATCATATTTTTCTGTAACTCTGATAGAATAATGAGTATGCCCTGTATTTTCATTAAGGTATTTGAGCGTTAGTTGAGATATTCCATCCTTTCTGAAAGAACCAAAAGAATGAGTATAAGCTGTCGCAGGAAGCCGTACAGGCAAATTTATATCTCTTCCAAAGTGTTTTTCAGCTTCTTTTATAGCTTTATTTACTTCTGTAAACTCTCCACCTTTCAAATAAAGGTCTTCTAAACTTTCCTGAGCATAAGAATTCTCCAAATAAACGAAAAGAAATGTGCTTAAAATAAGTACTGCTCGCTTCATTTTATTCTCCCTCCTCTATTTATAAGTATGGTTTGCAATTGTGATGGAGTTATTACAAAAATGTAGTTGTCCAATTGACTTAAAGCGCTTGCGTAGATCCATGGACAATGCTGGCAAAGGTGCAGAAGGCGTAGCCCGTCAACAGGAATAGTTCAATAATTCTCTTGGAGACGGGCTTTCTATTGTCAAAATTTCGCTACCGGGCTATTAGCAGCTATAGGGCTTATAAGCTTTTTAATGCATCGAAAAATGTGTTTGGATTGTCAACACTAAACTGCACAAAAGTTTTAAGGTCTGCCTGCGTTTGCAGTTGCGACTTGACAGCGAGCCTCTACGGGCATGACTTCCGAGCCAGGACGCCAGCT
>NZ_JBBCZC010000040.1:0-33921 GCF_037144575.1 Sporosarcina sp. USHLN248 | reverse complement strand
GCGTGCGCCTGGAACGGAAAGCGACGGTTGTCAGGGGTTCCCCATTTATTCTCCAACCAGAAAGGGACTATCACAGAAAATCAGTTTTCACTGACTTTCTGGACAGCCCCAATAAATCAGTGATCTCTTCTTATACCAAGACGATTTTTTAAAGCAAACTGAAGTAGCTGAGAAAAATTGATTCCTTCATTTTCTGCAGCATCATTTAACCATTTAGGAATGGTTAAAGTTTTCTTCACAGATTTATTCTCGAATTCATCGCGAATATAGTCAGTCCATGCCTCAATAAACACTAAGAAGCACCCTTTGGCAAGGTGTATGTTATTTGGATGGGAAGGTGCAGGGATTTCTTCTCCATCTTCTTCCATACCATATAAAAACCCTTCCAATGCATCTTTAGCCATATGGATTGCTTCATCCATATCTACACCTTCAGTGATGCAGCCGGGCAGATCCGGAAATGTAACTGTAAATCCTTCTGAACCATCAGTTCCGGGATCGAAAACAGCGGGAAATAAATATTTAGCCATTTATATTAACCTCCTCAGCAAGCAAGACTATTTGAGTCTCGCTTGCTTTAGTATTGATATTAATGTTCCTTGTTTCAAGTCTTTCCTTGGATGGGGTACGGTAACAATTCCTTTTTTGGTGGGGTGTTTGAAATGATGATGACTTCCAACCACTCTTATTATGTACCATCCATCTTCCTTAAGTATCTTTATGATTTCTCTTGATGAGATTTTTGTTCTCCCCCTTTCGTTACCTTTATTATAACACGTATAAAATATACGTGTCAACAGTGAATTTTATTAATATTGAAATTACAAGAAAAATATACGATGTCATACGCTTGTCATACGAAGTCTGTATATATGAGGGGGAGAAATAAAAGAGGGGGTGCGCCCGAGCAGCTGAATCCCTCCTAAAGCCCCTATATTATTTAAATATCACTTTTGCGCTCGATATATATAGCGTGGAGGTGTATTATGATTCCGGATGCAGCAAGAGATGTAATGAACCATCTCGCAGGACAACTGGTTGTCTTAATATTAATTATTGGAATAGCTTATGCAATTCCGTATTTATTACTAAGTTTAATTCGTGTTCCAGCAGCCATTAGAAATTTAATAGCAACATTAGTCATGTTAGCAGCAATTTATTTCTCGTTTGATAAACTATTTCTGTGAAATAAATGACCATTAGGTAAATGAGTATTCTCTTTTTAGGTCATATTGCTTATAATCAAATGTAAGGGGGATGGCAATGTCTAAAAAAGTACTTATACCGTTAATTATTTTATTCACCGTAATTTTCCTTGGAGTCGTTGGAGCTATAGTGAATGTTATAAATGAACCGAAAACAGCGGCACCTAAAGAAAAAACACCTGAAGTCAATGCAGAAGAAGTGTATAATTCTACAAACGATGAATCTGCTGTCGAAGGAAAAAATCAAGCTCGTGTTGAAACCGATGAGACTAAAACGGAAGCAGATACTACTTGGGACGATTTAAAAGAAAAAGATAAAATTATCGGTAAGAGTGACAAGGATTTCAAAGCTGCTGTCAAGGACAAGCCTACTAAGGTCAGAAACGATCAAACAGGAAAGTGGAGAAAAACATCCATTGCCGAGAGTATCGACATTGAAGAATATGCCTTGTCTTACCAGAAGGAATATATGAAGGATGATGAGGTTCATTTCATTGTTAACTTCACTCGTAATACGACTACGTGGCTTAATGCAACAGGCGGCCTTTTAGCTGTAGAGATTCGCGAACATGTCAGAGGCGAAGAGCACGATGCTAAAACGCTTGGTTCTGGCATGGTGTTAAAGAGTTACATTATCTATCCGGACGGCGACATTCAGGAATTGGATGTTTAATTAGTTAAGCACTTCACTTTAATTTGTGAGGTGCTTTTTGTTTTCACTTAAATATGGAGGTGGCAGGTGCATGTAGATGATTAATTGGGATGATATCCGGAAGGAATGGGAAACGAGTAAGATCACACTGGCCGCTCTGGCAGAAAAACATGATGTGAAGTTAGGGACATTGAAAAGTCGTAAAAGCAGGGATACTAAAGACAGCAATCCGTGGACGAGAGGTGCTCCTAAAAAGGAAGCAACCAAAACACAAAAGGTTGCAACCCCCACGAAAAGGATGCAACCAAAAAAAGAGCAATTCGAGCCTGTTGTAGAGTCCGATGATTTAACCGATAAACAACGGCTTTTTTGTATTTACTACATTAAAAGCTTCAACGCAACGATGTCAGCAATTAAGGCAGGATATTCAAGGCATAGTGCACATGTTGAAGGAAGTCGGTTGCTAAGAAATGCTAAGGTTGCTGCAGAATTAAAAAGGCTAAAAGGTGAGATGCAACAGGGTGTATTCATCGATGCGATGGATGTACTAAATAAATATATTCAGATCGCATTTGCAGACGTGACCGACTATGTTGAATTCGGAACCATTGAGAAATCCGAAAGGAATCCGGAAACTGGCGAAGTAATGTTGGATGATAATTTCAAGCCGATCACTTACAAGGTGAGTTATCTGAAGTTTAAACATTCGGATGAAGTTGACGGAACCATCATTACTGAGGTGAAGAAAGGAAAAGACTGCATATCTGTCAAGTTAGCTGACAAGATGAAATCCCTTGAAATGCTATCCAAATACTTTGATCTATTCCCTGACAAATTCAAGCGTGAAGTCGAGGAAGTGAAGCTTGAAATTGTCACATTAAAGCTTCGGGGCAAATGAGCTGGAAGAGTATGAAGACGATGGTTTCCATGAAGCATTGAACGCTACGACTTCGGAGGTGTGGGGCGATGCTGCTGCAGACACAGACGAAGGGTAAGTATTTCTCTTTCATGACCGAACGAAAACAGTTTAAGAAGAAGCCGGCGTCGTTCAAGTTTAAGCCTTTCTCGATAAAACAAAAACAAGTGCTGACCTGGTGGCGTGAAGATTCACCGGTTAATGATATGGATGGCATTATATGTGATGGCTCGGTACGTGCTGGGAAAACAGTCGTAATGTTCCCGTGGATGTGATGGAAAGCAGGTTGTCTGCCCGATGGTCTTTCACTTTATAGCCACTAGCTTTTAACATACGTTTCAGTGGAGTAATAACGTTCCTTCTAAACAAGCCGATTGTCTTCCCGACCACACCAAGGTTCTCGTCTGCGAATGTTTCCATCGCCCACATGACGTAGGACTGTTCGAAAAAGATTCGTTTGAATATATTTTAATACTTGATAAAAAAAGTTTTGGTCAAAATTCTAAAGAAACTCTTTTTCAAATCGCAAATTCAATCAGATGACTAACTTACATTGAACATAAAAGGTTTCGGAAAGTAAGGTTATTTTTAACCGAAAAGACTACTTATATCTGAAATAGCGCCCTTTCCTTGATGGATAAGGGCGCTTTTTTGATCCTCGAAATGGAAGCTTATAGTTTGTACTAAACAAATGGTCTACTAATTACAGTACAACGACGAGCTCCATTCGCTACTTCTTGACATGCCTTTTCTAATGAGATTCGTACAAGAACGGCTTCGTCTGTACCGTTTTCTACGTCAAATATTTGGAACGCTCTACAGTTATCTTGGAAGATACACTTAAACTCTACTTCAAATCCCGGAGGCGCCACAGGAGGTTGGTTTTGGATTCGGCAAAGGTGTAATCCACCCGCTAATAACTTTTCTGCCTGTTCTTCTGTAATACGTGTAATAACGATGGGGTCGATTTCAACTCCAGGAACTTTAGCTTCTATTTCAGCTAATAGGAAAAATCGGTCACCGTTTTTAATAATACAGTTAGAACCAATTGTTACTATATCGTTTGTGGTCATCTTATCACCCCTTTCTAACAGTAGGGTATTCATGTGCATATAGATGGCTTGGACAATAAAGGTAGGCTTTTCGTCTGAATGGTTGAGAATGAGTGACTTTCCGTATGGGATGTGCGCTTTTTATTCGCCTTTACATACGAATACTTATTCTCTATGTTGAGAATAAGGAGGGGAATGCATGTACTGAAACATTGAAAAGGTCAGTAGATTACGGAGAGGTTTTGGAAATGATGTACTTAGTAAAGGACGGTACGATTAGTAAACGAAAAATTAAGGTACTGCAGGTAGGCGAAGCATCGTTAGGGCTGTACTAGTTGGATTATTGTTAATGCCCTTTTCCATTGCAGCAGTTGAAGCGCCGCTTTATATTGGATATGCACTACGGAGGTTACAAATATTATTGAAAAGTAAATGGTCTGCAATATTCATAGCTTCATTTGCTTTAGCATTTCAACATATTGCCTTGCCGTTGATTTTTGAATGGCAGTTTATGTAATGGCGAGCTATCGCATTTTTTCCTGTGACAGTAGTTTTAGCACTTATGTTTTAAAAAACGAAAAGGATTTTTCCTCTAATGATCGCACATTTTTTAATGGATTTGCAGGTTATGATAACAATTCTTATAGTATCAATGTAAATACTTTTTTAGAAACCTAATCTTATAAAGTGGAATGATGATAAATCTGTTTCTATGTTTTTTGTAATACATTTTTTACTTTACAAAGAGTGCTTTATTTCCCAATTTATTTTAATGATGCAGTTAATTATGTATCGAAGTGATCAAACCTCCTGTTAGCATTTACAAATCGATTGTTTGAATGCTAACAAAAAGGCATTGCGCTATTGCATGTGCTAACTCGGAATATGGCATAAGCTATATAGATGAGTGTTTAGGAGCTTAAATGTACGTTCAAGACACAAGAAACAATCTCTATCCCACTCAAATGAGTGATATAGAGATTGATTAAAAAATATTGATTACAAGTTTAGTGATTCGGATTAATGATCGCTAACATTTGATGATCTTCCCAAGAACCATTAATTTTCACGTTTTTTATAGCTATTCCTTCTTTATGAAAACCAGCCTTTTCCAACACACGAATGGAACCTATGTTGTCAGGCATAACCCCCGCTTCAATTCGGTGTAAATTTAGTACATCGAACGCATAATTTACTACTAACTTAGCCGCTTCAGTCGTATACCCTTTGCCATTTTCACCTTGATCCAAAGAGTAGCCCAACAGCGCACTTTCACGTGGTCCACGAAAAACTTGATACAGGCCAATCGTTCCAATGAGATGATCATCCTCTCTTTTAAAAATCCCGAATCGATATTCCAAATCCTTTTTTATGTTTTGTTCCCATTTTTCAATTAAAGCTTTTTGAGTTTCCAATGTCCAGAAATTTTCCGGCCGAGTGATGGAATAGCCTTTAAAAAAGTCTCGATTTCTTTCCTCTAAACTAAGTAATTCAGCAGCATCTGAGAGGATGAGCGGTCGTATATAAACAGTAGACACTTTGGACATGCAATCTTCCTTTCTATATGTATGAAATATTGAAATTATACCATACAGTGAAATAATCGTTTATTAAATAAAACAATCATAAGCTGCCACTCCCAACCCATGCATGAAAATAAGCTCACTCCGTGAATACTGTAATTGACACAAACAGTTTGTAGGACGTGGCTTTTTATGGTGGTTCGCCCCTGTAAATAAAACTGTTTGAGTAAATTTGGTGATCAACCCTTTGTTAGCTCTTTCTACGGAAGGATGACTACGTACAGAAAAATGCTTAGTTTCAAATTCACTCACTGTTTGTGATCTTACTGTATCGGGAGTGTTTAGAATGGATGTATTAATTAAAAGTTGTGCCGGATTAGATGTACATTCCGAAACAATCGTGGCCTGTGTATTAACGGAAGGTCACGAAGATGAATTGCGTTAGGAAACCGAAATATTTGCTGAAACCTTGTTGGCAAATTTTAAACTTTCTCCAGTTACGTCAATAATCTTCTTGATTTAATAATAAAACGACAGATAAAATAGAAATTAACACGAATGATTTTGATTCGAAATACTCTGGATTCATGAAATGCAGCCAAGTCCGGTCTTCTGGTATTATAGTTTATAGAAAAGTTTTAAAATTATAGGCAATTCGGTACCTATGGTAGGTCAAATTTATATATTAGTTACATACTTTATTACACCTCACAAAGCAAATGTTGCCAGAGACGCTCTTTATGGAACAAAAAATATAGAATTGGTAATTGCAAATGGAGGAAAAAAATGAGCAGTAAGGAACGGATAACTTATTTTATCATTGTTATTTTTTTTTCTGTTATTGTGTATTGGATATATTTCTTACAACTATTCTCATGGCTATCCCTTAGGTATATGGGTGCTTTTCACAATAATTTCATTGATTTGTATACCGCCACTTTTGATAAAGAAATAAATGTCCCAATGCTACAACAATTCGATTGATGAAATTTCACTCGGATCTTTTCAAGAAATGTTGACATGGGAAACACAGTTACGGTAACAGAGAGTTAGTATTAAGAATCATTATGTGAAAAAGTTTATAGGAATAGGGGATTTTATCGTGTTGATGAAAAATAAAGAACGATGGCGTCCTATTATAATTGGTTGGGGCATGTTTGTTTTTGCATCTATTATAAGCTTACTACTTGGACCCAACATACTCGGACCAACAATACCCTCTATACTCGGCTTTTTAACTGCTGCATTCATAATATTTATTATAAACATTGTCTATGTGCTGTTCACAAACAAGAAATCAACAAAGATAGAAAAATAAATTGCTTATAGACCAACAGAAATAATTAGTATGATTTCCAAGCAAAACTAATAATAAATAGTATTGTCTTTTACGAATCATGTATATTATTCATGTTTCTTTTAGCAATGTATCTTCTTGATATTACACCGTGATCCACATAGCTGTAGGAGAAAATCTATATCCTTTATGACGAACAAAAGCAGTTGAAGAAGCCAACAGCATAGAAATTTAACACTGTGACTTCTATTAAGTCATAATTCGATAAGAAATACTTAGTACTCAAAGTATTGTCATTTATATTTCAAAAATCACACCGCCGAATTGGATGTTCAAAGACATATCAGGCGGTGTTTTGTTATACTGTCATTAAGTGTTAGGGGGATGAATCAATGAGACAATATTTGGATTTATGTAAACATATTCTTGAGAATGGGACTGTAAAGGAAGACCGTACAGGCACTGGCACGATTAGCGTGTTTGGTTATCAAATGCGTTTTGATTTACAGCAAGGTTTTCCTTTACTAACAACGAAAAAAACTGCTTTCCGTTTAATAGCATCTGAACTGCTTTGGTTCCTAAAAGGGGACACGAATGTAAAAACGCTCATAGAAGATCGCAATCCGATTTGGGATGAGTGGGGATTCCAGCGTTATGTCGAAAGTGACGAATATGACGGCCCGGACATGTCGGACTTTGGAAGACGAAGTCAAAAAGATGAGCAATTTGCTGTTATTTATCGTGAACAAATGGATATATATAAGAAACGTATCCTTTCGGATGAACAATTTGCAGAAAAATACGGTGACTTAGGCCCGATTTATGGCCGGCAATGGCGTTCATGGGCATCACCCGAAGGATCGGTCGATCAAATTCAAAACCTTATAGACGGCCTTAAGCGAAATCCGGATTCAAGACGGCATATTGTTTCAGCTTGGAACCCAGCTGAAGTGGAAGATATGGCATTGCCGCCATGTCATGCGCTTTTTCAATTTTACGTGGCGGATGGCAAGCTGTCATGTCAGTTATATCAAAGAAGTGCGGATGTATTTTTAGGCGTGCCTTTCAATATTGCTTCATATGCTCTGTTAGTTCATTTAATTGCTAAAGAATGTGGGTACGATGTAGGTGAATTTATCCATACAATTGGCGATGGCCATATTTATTCGAATCATGTCGAACAAGTGAAAGAGCAGCTTTCAAGGGAGCCAAGACCGTTGCCTACATTAAAAATCGAAGACGGGAAATCGATTTTTGACATGACGTATGAAGATATTAAAGTAGAGGGATATGACCCTCATCCAAAAATAAAAGCACCTATCGCGGTATGAAAGGACGATGAGATTGTTATCATTACTTGTCGCGCATGATTTGAATCGAGTGATTGGGTATGAAAATCAAATGCCATGGCATATCCCTGAGGAATTGAAATACTTTAAAAAAATGACGATGGGCAAAGCTGTCGTAATGGGCAGGAAAACGTTTGAATCGATAGGCAGACCGCTGCCCGGCAGATTGAATATCGTCTTGACGAGAAACGAAGATTACAAAGCCGATGGAATTGAAGTATTCAGTGATGTAAATGAAGCGATTGCGCGTGGCATGGAGTATTCAGATGAAGTCGTTGTAATTGGAGGCACGGAGATATTTAATTTGGTAATGGATATGGCAGATCGTATGTACATCACGGTCATTCGGCATGAATACGAAGGCGATACGTTTTTTCCGCCGTATGAAGAAGATTGGAAGATCGTATCTAAATCCGAAGATCATTTTACTGAGGAAGGCATTCCTTTTTCTTACCATATTTATGAAAGAGAGTAGAAGGATTAAACGAAACAGTTGTAAAGTGAAAAAGGCGCTGGTCATAGTTGCTTGGCCAGGCCTTTACATTTAAATTGTTTTTTGAATGCTTCATTGCATTGCTTCGTTCAAGCGTATAAAAGAACGCTAAAATACATTGCCGCACTTCCTGCCAGTACGAACAAGTGCCAGATTGCGTGATTATATGGAAGTTTGCGCCAGGCGTAAAAGATCGCGCCGACAGTGTAAAGCACCCCTCCAGCAACTAAAAGAATAAAGCCGGCCATATGCAAATTTTCGTAAAGCGGTTTAATACCGAACAGGATGAGCCAACCCATAACGATGTAAAAAATGAGGGATACGAATTCATAGCGATGAATGAAAAATGCTTTGAATAAAATCCCTGCAATGGATAGGCCCCAAATGATGCCGAACAGTGTCCAACCTAATGCTCCGCCAATGATAACTAATACAAATGGTGTGTAGGTTCCAGCGATTAAGAGGTAGATTGCCGAATGATCAAAAATTGAAAACAATCTTTTCAACTTGGCCGGCATACTATGCAGCAATGTGCTCATTAAAAACAAAATAACCATCGTGACGCCGAAAATGGTGAAACTGACGATGGACAGTGGGTCTCCTTTTTTGACACCTGCTAAAATCAATAAAACAAGCGCAGGAATACTTAAAAGGAAGCCGATTCCATGAGTGATGGCATTCCATAATTCTTCTTTCGAGCTTTTGTAATCAAATGCATCTACCATATCCATACCTCCTTTTCATTTATTATACTAATATAAAATGGGAGCTTTCAACCTTATTGGCTATGCATAATAGTGTATTGCCATTATAGTAGGTAAAGAGCTACATCAGTTTTCAAAAAAGCGGAGGGAACTGCCCTCATAATTTTTAAGGAAGTGCTAATTAATGAAGAAAATCCATATCGTTACAGACTCGACAGCAGACTTAATTGAAGATTATCTCGAGGAGTATGACATTCATGTCGTACCGCTTTCAATACAAATCAATGGGAAAACGTATTCGGATGGGATTGATATTCAACCTGAAATGTTTTTGGAAATGATGAAAGAGAGTGAAGAACTGCCTAAAAGCTCGCAGCCTGCATCCGGAGTTTTTAAAGAGTTATATGACCGTTTAGGAGCAGACGGAAGTGAAGTTATTTCGATTCATATGACTGGAGGCATGAGCGGAACGGTCAAATCTGCCGAAGCAGCTGCCAAAATGACAGACACGAATGTAACGGTGATCGATTCGATGTATATTTCCCATGCATTGACATTTCAAGTTTTAGAAGCTGCCAAAATGGCGAAAGAAGGAAAAAGTGTAGAGGAAATCGTCGATCGTTTAACAACGATTCGAAACAATACGTCATTATATGTAGTGGTAGATATGCTTGATAACTTGCTGAAGGGCGGCAGAATCGGTAAAGGGAAAGCAATGATCGGTTCTTTGCTAAATATAAAACCGATTGCCACTTTGCAAGACGGTGTGTATACGCCAGTAGGAAAAGCACGCAGCCATAAACAAGTGGCGGCACATCTCTTTAAAGCATTCAAAGAAGAGACGGCAGGTAAACTTATTAAGTCTGTTGGCATTTCTCATGCGCATGGGCTGTCAATGGCTGAGCCGCTAAAGAAATTAATTGAGGAATCAGGCTGGAAGGACATAAAGTTTTCTTTCACGTCTCCTATTATTAGCACACATACAGGAGAAGGCGCAATCGGTTTTATGTATTATACCGACTGATTAATTGCATGTGCTGAACAACGAATTTTATAGTGAACAGTCTATAATGAAGAAAGAATGTGTTCGTCCGATTCTCAGATATAAAAAAGGGGATTTTAATGATGAGAAGAGTACTTTTTTTGGTCGTCTTCTCAATGTTGTTAGCCAGTTGTCAAAGCGATAAGGTAGCTGGACCTGCCTCATTTGCTAATCGAGAAAAAACATCCTTTACCCAATTTCATGTTCCGAATTATTTCGTTCCAGAGTTAATTAATGTCGTTGGCCTTGGTGATTCTTTGACAGAAGGGGTAGGCGACGAATATAAAAGGAGCGGATATTTTGGCAGAATGACGACCGCGATGGGTGCATGGAAAGGTGTAAAAGAAATTGAAGCTGAAAATTTGGCAAAGAAAGGCAGAAGAAGTGATCAGCTTATAAAGCAATTGGAAGACGAAGAGATACAATCGGAAGTTAAAAAGGCCGATGTCATTTATATGACGATCGGTGGCAACGATATTATGAAAGTCGTAAAAGCGAACTTATTCAATTTAAAAGCGAAACCGTTTTATATTGAATTAGGAAAATTTGAAAATCGTTTAGATGAAATCTTTAAAATCATCCGAGGTTTGAACGGCGATGCAGTCATCGTTATTGGCGGGCTTTACAATCCGCTTTCAATTGTTACGGATGAAGCGTATGAATTTGAAACAATTATCGAAGACTGGAACGAAGCGATTGAAATTCAGGCAGTAATGGATGGCAAAGCCTGTTTCATACCTGTCAGCGACCTTTTTGTTGGAAATGAAAACTTAGTGTACCATACGGATTTCTTTCATCCGAATGCTAAAGGGTATGAATTCATGTCAAATCGCTATGTTGAAAAAATTGACGAATGTAGTTTGAGTGAATTGTCGGATGGGAAATTGGATTTGTAGGGGTGACTGTCATGAATTTTTGGAAATGGGCATTTTTCACACTCGCGGGTTTAATCGTCGCAGGTGTAGTCGCCTTCATCATTTTTTTAGAAACTCCGGGAACATCAGAACCACTTCCGGAGCTTCATACATTCCGTGCGACAGACCATGTTTTGACTGTCAAAGCGACGAAGGAAGACTTTGAAGGAATTGCCAATCACTTTATACGGAAAGCGATGAAAGGAGAGCCTTTGCCCGTAACGATGTCAGTGAAGGATGACGTCATCTTACAGTCCGAATTGACCGTTTTTAATATTACGTTGCCGGTTGTCATGCATTTTGACCCTGAAGTTAGGGAAGACGGCAATCTTATATTAAATTTATCTTCACTAGAAATCGGAGCCTATAATATGCAACCCTCTGCTGTATTAAAAATATTGCGTGATTCCTTCAAATTGCCTGAATGGATGGTTATTAGACCGAAAGAAGAGGAGATTTTCCTCAGCTTGACCGATTTGCCTGTATCCGGCGATCTTGTCGTGCGGGCGAAATCGTTTAATCTTGCTGAAGATGATATTGAATTGGAAATTGTCATTCCGACAGAATAGGAGGCGGTATAATGGCTGAACAGCTTGCCACTTTTGCAGGTGGGTGTTTTTGGTGCATGGTCAAACCTTTTGATCGATATGAAGGTGTGATTTCTGTCGTTTCGGGATATACAGGCGGTGATGTGCCGAATCCTTCTTATGAGTTAGTTTGCACGAATACGACAGGCCATCGGGAAGCAGTGCAAATTACATTTGACGATGAAGTTATTTCGTACAAAACATTATTGGATATTTTTTGGCGACAAATTGATCCAACTGATGCTGGCGGGCAGTTTTTTGACCGTGGAGAATCTTACCGTACTGCTATTTATGTTCATTCGGAGGAGCAACGTGAGATAGCAGAGCAATCGAAGCATGAATTGGAGGCGTCCCGGAAGTTTGACAAACCAATCCAAACGGAAATTTTGCCTGCCAAAGCCTTTTACCGTGCCGAGGAAGATCATCAAGATTATTATAAGAAAAACCCGGCTCATTATAATCGCTATGCTGTAGGCTCTGGTAGGGAACGTTTCAAATCTGAAAATTGGAGTGAACCGAAATGAAAGAAGAATTAAAACAAAAATTGACACCTATGCAATATTATGTGACACAGGAAAACGGAACTGAGCCGCCATTTCAAAATGAGTTTGACGCGCATTTTGAAGAGGGGATATATGTTGACATTGTGTCAGGTAAGCCTTTATTCAGTTCAAAAGATAAATACGATGCAGGTTGTGGTTGGCCAAGCTTCACGAAACCAATCGAACAAGCAGAAGTGACGGAACACTTCGATGACAGCCATGGAATGAGACGTACTGAAGTGAGAAGCAAGACGGCGGATTCTCATCTTGGACATGTCTTTCCAGATGGACCAGGACCTGCAGGACTTCGCTATTGCATTAATTCAGCAGCCCTTCGATTCGTTCCGGTAAGTGAACTTGAAAAAGAAGGATACGGGGAATATATTCAACTTTTTAAATGAGTGGAGGAGAATGAATGGATCGTTCATTTTATCAATTTGTACTTTCGTTTCGCGGAGGTAAAAAGGACGATGCGAAAGCTGTTTTTGCTGAAGCGATGTTTAAAGACCACGGCTTTCCGAAAGATGTAAAATCATTTGATGTATTATCGAGATATATAGAGGAGAAAGCTGATGTAGAAATGCCTTCTGTCGTTTTCGATGAACTTTACGAAGAATACAAGGAACGGTATGAATAAGATAGATGTCAATCATGCAGATTGCCACGATGCCAACTGCTGTTCCATCGGTCGGTAGATGCATGATTCATGCCATCTTCATTGCATAATATGAAATTTAACTGTATGATTAAGAAAGAAATTTTGAAAGTGAGGCGTAACGATTGAGCATACATATCAATGCAAAAAAAGGCGATATTGCGGACACGATTTTATTACCGGGAGACCCTTTGCGGGCAAAATATATCGCGGAAACTTTTTTGGAGGACGTAACTCAATATAACGAAGTGCGCAATATGTTTGGATATACGGGTACGTATAAAGGTAAGCGCATTTCTGTGCAAGGGACAGGCATGGGTGTTCCTTCCATATCGATCTACATAACGGAATTAATGCAAGAATATGATGTGCAAAAATTGATTCGTGTAGGAACTTGCGGTGCAATCCAAAAGGATGTCCACGTTCGTGACGTCATCATTGCGCAAAGTGCAACTACAAATTCACCAATCAATCGAACGTTTTTCAATGGCGTTGATTATGCGCCGACAGCAAACTTCGATTTATTATTGAAAGCGTATAAAGCTGGACAAGAAAAGGGACTTCATTTAAAAGTTGGAAACGTTTTTACAGAGGACTTTTTCTACAACGAACATGCGGAGCATGAGAAGTTAGCTAATTATGGCGTATTAGCGGTTGAAATGGAAACTGCTGCTCTTTACACGTTAGCTGCAAAATATGGTAGACAGGCATTGTCAGTATTAACAGTAAGTGACCATATTTTGACAGGTGAAGTGACAACAGCTGAAGAGCGCCAAACGACTTTCAATGACATGATTGAAGTCGCATTGGACGCAGCAATTCAATAATTTTGCAAGGGAGGGCCGCTCACTGCACGATTAGCGGCCCTTTTTTTCGATAAAACACTAAAGAAAGTGGGGAATGGGATGGACGAAAAAGAGAAGAACGATGTCCGGAATGAAGAAGAGCAGAATCATCAGCCTCAACAACCACCGGCCAGTCGATTCATAAAAATTAAACCATTTTCTTTTGTCATGCTAATTTTCGGTCTGGTCCTTGCCACAGCAGCAGTAACTTTTTTTGCTTTGACGACAGGTGAAGATAAAATGGTTGAGGTAGTTAATCCGCAAAACCCTAATTCGGTTGATCGTAAAGAATTTAAAAAGCTGTATGAAGCATATGACCAACTGAAAAAAACCTATTACGACGAGATTGATGAAACAGCAATCATTGATGGTGCGATCAATGGCATGATAGAGGCATTAGGAGATCCATTTTCTGACTACTTAAATGAAGAGGAAACTCGACAGCTTAATGAAAGCATTTCATCAAGCTTTGAAGGGATCGGGGCAGAGATTAGAGAAATGAACGGCTATATTAGCATTGTTTCTCCAATTAAAAATTCTCCAGCCGAAAAGAGTGGCCTGTTGCCGAATGATGTGATTACAGCAGTGGACGGACAAAGCATCCAGGGCATGTCATCGTCGGAAGCTGTCTTGCTCATTCGAGGTGAAAAAGGTTCGACTGTCACGTTAACGATTAAACGAGGCGACCACTCAGAGCCATTTGATGTAGAAATAAAACGAGATGTTATTCCGATCGAAACCGTTTATGCAAAAATGTTGGATAACGGCCTTGCCCATATTCATATTACAAGCTTTTCCGAGCATACGTATGAAGAGCTTTTAACAGCTCTCGATGAAATGGAGCAACAAGGGATGAAAGGGTTGATTGTCGATGTTCGCCAAAATCCTGGAGGCAGACTTGACACGGCAATCGATATTTCTGATCTTTTCGTAGAAGAAGGAAAGAATTTATTCCAATACGAAGGGAAAGGCTTAACTCCTGAAGTATATGTTGCTTCAGGTGGACGTAAAGTTAACGTACCCGTCACAATGATTATCGACGACGGCAGTGCTTCCGCTTCGGAAATATTAGCAGGAGCATTGAAAGAATCTGCAAATGTACCATTGATTGGCATTAAAACATATGGCAAAGGAACCGTTCAAACACCTAAAGATTTGGATGATGGCTCCAATTTGAAGTTGACAACCGCAAAATGGTTAACGCCGAACGGAAATTGGATTCATGAAAAAGGAATCGAGCCTGATATTGAAGTGCCGTATCCTAGTTACGCAATGTTGCCATATATTGATCCTTCAATGGAAATGAAAACAGGCATGGTATCTCCTTCTATTAAAGCTGCTGAAGAAATGCTCAGCGCGATTGGCTATGACCCGGGAGATATTGACGGTTTATACGACGAGCATACTGAAGCTGCGGTTAAATCGCTTCAGAAGAAGCTTTCTTTGCCGGAGAACGGTATTCTTTTAGGAGAAACGACATACAGTCTCATGAACGAATTGAGAAACAAGATCGAAACAGACGATCCTCAGCTCAAGAAAGCAGAAGAAGTGCTATTGAAAGAAATTAAATAAAACAAAGCGCCCCTTCGACAAATCGGGGGCGCTTTTTTAAACGAAGAGGAGTGTTATAAATGATCGATGTCTATTTATTTAGCGGATTTTTAGGTAGCGGGAAAACATCATTGTTAATGAATACAATCCAACAATTAAAAGAGGAAGGTAAAAAGCCTGCGATTCTTATGAATGAGTTTGGTTCAGTTTCCATCGATTCAGATACGGTTGAGAAATCTGGGAATATACCGATGAAGGAATTGCTAAATGGCTGCATTTGCTGTACAGGTTCAGAAAATACCGAGGCTCAGCTACAAGCGCTTTTAGAGGATTACGATGATATTGATGTAATCATAATTGAAACGACCGGTGCAGCACATCCTGTAGAAGCTTTAGACGCGATCTACTCTCCATTATTTGCGGACCGTTTAAACGTAATGGGAATTGTCACTGTCGTGGATACAAAACGATGGGTGGAAAGGGAATCGCTTTCTCCGCAAATCCGTTCTCTTTTTATGGAACAAATCCGACACGCCCATCTTCTATTAGCGAATAAAGCTGATTTATTATCAGAAGGGGAGTTGTCCACTACTACTATGGAGTTGTCCAATCTAAATAGTAATGCACCTATCATACAAACGGAACATGCAAAAATAGCTTTTTCTTTTATCGAAAAAACGTTGAGGAATGCCGATCATTCATTATCGCATCCTATACTATCAGGTAAGCATCTGCCTTTATCCTCTAAACTGATCACTTTCAAAGAGAAAGTAAGCAAGGAACAATTTGAAGAGTTTGTAAGGTCTTTGCCTGAAACTGTTTATAGAATGAAAGGTTATGTTCCGATTCAAGGTGCCAACTATCCGTATATGTTTCAATATGCATATGGGATGGTCAATTGGCTTCCGGAATATGTGAATGTAAAACCGAATTTGGTGATCATTGGGGAAGGGATAGATCAAATCGATTTTGATTCATTTCAAACTCAAAATTAGTTGGACGTCAACCCCTATTTAAATGAAATAATAAGTGAAGATGCCATAGATACCCAAAAACAGACGAACTCTGTCCCTTTGTTAATGTCTTTTTCTCTAAAATGGTCTGGCTGGATATTGATGGTGATTCTCATCTTCTCTCATGCTGTATGATAGTTTTCGAAGGGAGGAGTAATGAGATGAAAAAATCGATGGCTGTCATCTTACTCGGTTCGGCGCTCTTACTGCCGAACAACCATAGTGCTGAAGCATCTTCCAACAATAGTGAAGGTGTTCAAAAAGCGCAAAATGTACAATGCTATGTCTATAAAGGAAAGTATTCTTATAATGTGAATGGTTCTAATTTTGATATGAATACGTATTTGAAAAACTGGGATAAATTTTTCGGTGATAAAGTAGAATATCAAAAACCTGCAAAACCGGACAATACAAAACCGGTTGAAAATGCGAAACCGTCCAAGCCTTCTAAAGGTGAACAAGAAAATTCGGCTGAACAACAAAAGCCTTCAACCGATAAACCTGTAGCTGACCAAAAGCCGGTAGATCAAAAGCCAATAGAACAAAAACCAGTACAACAAAAACCAGTTGAAGAGCAAAAGCCTTCTACAGAAAAGCCTGCACAAAACAATTCTATTTCTGCAATTGAAAAGGCGGTATTGGATTTGACGAATGCAGAAAGAGCAAAAGCAGGTTTGAAACCGTTGGAAATTGACAACAGCCTAATGAATTCTGCACGCCAAAAATCTAAAGATATGGCATCGAATAATTACTTTTCACATACGAGCCCGACATATGGTTCACCTTTCGACCAAATGAAAGCGAATGGTATTACTTACCGTTCAGCAGCTGAAAATATCGCAATGGGTCAACGTAATGCGGAAGAAGTAGTGAAAGCATGGATGGAATCTCCAGGGCATAGACAAAATATCCTTACTCCGTCATTTACACATATCGGAATCGGTTATGATGCGAATGGGAATTACTGGACACAACAATTCATACAAAAATAATTAATTCAAAAAGACGTGATGTGCGGACGAAACGCCGTCATGTCTTTTTTGCATAAAGTATTATTTCAACGTATTTTGACATAGACATTGAAATTGAAGAATTTCCTGCGGATGAGTTATCAAATAAGGAGAGAAAAGAAAGTCCATTGAGGATTATGTAGAAAACAGAATGAAAATGGATTTTGCAATATTATATTAAAACGAGACAAGATGCAAAAAGTGATATTATTGGTTTTGGGAGAAGGATAAAAGCGTTTCATAGTAAATTGTGGAGATTCGGAGTGTGACAAGGTACGTATTCGACGATTACAATCAAATGCCACGTAAATGTAAATTTAAAGAGAACAATGAATGATATGTAAAAAAATAATCAAAAATAAAGATATTTATTTGTATTCAATCGCTAATATTTATGGTAAGATACTTCTGTTTTTCATTTATAAAGCAAAGAAAGGCGTTGTATAGATGGCGATGAAACGAGCCCGCGGTCAAGAGATGAAATTGAACCTATTTCATCTAACTTGGCCGATTTTTCTTGAATTGTTTTTATTTATGTTAATGGGATTAGCAGATACATTTATGTTAAGTGCGCTATCTGACGAGGCAGCATCCGGGATAGGGGCAGCGAACCAATATGTTCAAATAGCAATCTTAGTATTGGAGGTAGTAGGAAATGGAGCTGCGATTGTAGTAGCCCAATATCTCGGATCGAAAAGATATTTAGAAGCTTCAAAAATTTCTGCGCTTGCCATATCCCTAAATATTGTAATCGGAATTGCAATTAGCTCCATATTCTTTTTCTTTACAAGTAATATGATGCAAATGATGAATTTGCAAGGAGATGTTTTGATCCATGCAAAAGCTTATTTGACGATCGTAGGAAGTGCAATTTTTCTTCAAGCAATCATCAATTCAATGGCTGCAATTATTCGTGTGCATGGATATACAAAGCAAACGATGTTTGTTTCCCTTGGTATGAATATTCTTCACGTAATTGGCAACTATGCATTGATTTTTGGGAAATTTGGCTTGCCTGCCCTCGGTGTACAGGGAGCGGCGATCTCTTCTGTCGGAAGTAGATTAATTGCTGTTTTTATTTTTTTCTATTTGTTATACCAAGTTCTTGACTACCGTATAGAAATAAAATATTACATTACTTGGTCAAAGGAATATATCAGCAAAATATTGTATATTGGCTTGCCTTCCGCTTTTGAACAAATTTTATATCAAGCTTGTCAAATCGTATTCCTCTACTATGTCACCTATCTTGGGACTGAAGCACTTGCAGCGCGACAATATGCAACGAATGTTTCAATGTTCAGCTATTTATTTGCTTTGGCCATTGGACTGGGCACATCGATCATCGTTGGTAGACTTGTCGGTAGCGGAGAGAAAGATGTAGTATACGGGCAAGTATGGGGTTCATTGCGAAAAGCATTAATATTTACAGCTGCAATGGTTGCTATCGTTATGGTACTTCGCTATCCGTTAATGAGATTATTTACTGATAATGAAGCAATAATTCAGCTTGGCGCATCCGTATTGCTACTATCTTGTTTGTTAGAAACTGGCCGAACTTTCAACCTTGTCATCATAAACTCATTGCGTGCAACAGGGGATGCGAAGTTTCCCGTCTTGATGGGTGCAATATCAATGGTTATGATGAGTTTGCCACTCGGCTATTACTTCGTATTTGTGCTTGACATGGGACTTGTTGGCGTTTGGCTAGCAATTTGTGCCGATGAATGGACACGTGCTATTTTTATGGCTTTGCGTTGGAAGAGCAAAGCTTGGGAGAGGTATGCATTAGTCGAGCCTAATTCTGTAACGGATAAAGGCCATGATGATGTTGTCCGCTCGGAAATTGTTTAATAAAAAAAGATGACCGGCTTTGCCTAAAATGCACTGCCGGTCTTTGTCATATTACTTGCTGTTTTATCTGTACTTTACTATTCAGTAAAATCTATGATATTCGTTTTCTTTGTATATGTCTCAATCTGAAACTCAACGTGATTGCGCCAACAGTCAGTCCGGTAATTAATCCTACCCAGTAGCCATACGGGCCTAGTGAAGAATAATTGGCTGTTAGAAAACCAACTGGCAAGCCGATTAGCCAAAAAGAAATGATGGCCATAATAAATGTAATATTAACATCTTTGTATCCTCTCAAAGAGCCTTGTATAGGAGCTTGAACTGCATCAGATAGTTGGAAGAACGCTGCAAAGATGAAAAATTGTGCGGATAGCTTAATAATTGCGGTATCTGTTGTATATAGTGAAGCAATTGGTTCTTTAAATAAAAGTAAAACTACGATTGATATAAAACTAAATGTGATCGCCATTCCGACGGATAGCAAACTGTATTGTTTAGCATCCCTCAGTCTGTTTGCGCCAACAGATTGCCCAACAACGATCGTTGCCCCCATCGAAATACTAAGTGGCAGCATATACAACAAAGAAGTGAAATTTAAGGCGATTTGATGAGCAGAGATCGTTTCAGTTGAATAATTGCTCATTAATATTGTTACGACTGAAAAAATGCTCGTCTCGATAAAAATTGATAGTCCAATTGGAATACCAATTCGTAATATTTCTTTCCAACGTTTGAAAACAATACGTTCCCACTTACCAAAAAGGACATATGATTGAAATGGCCGTTTTCTCCATGCTATAAATGCTGCTATTGACATAACAATCCAATATGTTATACCTGAAGCATATCCAGCCCCTGCGCCACCTAATTCGGGCAAGCCTAACTTTCCATATATAAGTAAATAGTTTAAGCAAATATTGATAGGAGCGGATAAAAGAATGATGAGCATCGAAATTTTCGTCGCACCTAAAGCATCAAAGAATGAGCGGAATACGGTGTAGGCAAACAAAGGAATTAGACCTAAGCTCATCCCTTTTAAATAATTGACCGCTACAACGCTTACTTCTGCTTCAAGCGTCATGTGTTGTATGTAAGGCATGACTACAAAATAGATTATAAAAAATACGGAAGCCGATAAGGCGATCGAAACATATAATCCTTGTTGGACGTAAGGCCGCACTTCTTTTGCCATTTTCGCACCGATATTTTGAGCGATGATAGGGGTTAGCCCCATTATGATACCTGAAAGTCCTGTATAGACCGGAGTCCAGAATGAAGAACCGATTGTTACACCAGCTAAATCATGCGTATCGTATCTACCGGTCATTAAAATATCGAAAAAGGTCATGAGATAAAGTGCAACTTGTGTAATAAGTATCGGAACAACTATTTTTGTGAAGTTGAATGTCTTCTGTTTAAGTGGCAATGTTTCTTCCAGCACAAACCATACTCCTTTCTTACTTTCTTTGCAGACGACATCCATTTTTACCTTGATGTTCAATCAATTTTCATTGTATCATGATTTCTTTGCTATAATAGCAAAGAAAGTTTAACTGAAGGGGTTCTCAATTGTGATGAGAACGAATGTAGTAGTTTAATTAAAGATAGATGAGGTGAATGGCCAAATGAAACGGCCGATAGTTGTTTTAACAGGGGGCGGAACAGCGGGGCATGTATCCGTCAATGAAGCGCTCATCCCTGTTTTCTTAGAAAAAGGTTACGAGGTGCATTATATAGGTTCTCATGATGGGATTGAAAAAGAACTCATTGGCGCAGGTCACCCGGAAGTAACATATCATGCAATACAGAGTGGTAAGCTAAGGCGCTATTTTTCGATGAAGAATTTTTCAGACCCTTTTAAGGTCGGAATTGGTGTCATGCAAGCCTTTAGCATTTTGAAAAAGCTGAAGCCTGAGATTATTTTCTCAAAAGGCGGTTTCGTTTCAGTACCAGTCGTATTGGCAGCAAAACTATCAAGGACACCGGTTGTTATCCATGAATCCGATGTAACACCTGGACTTGCAAATAAAATAGCGTTGCCATTTTCCAATCACATCTTCACTGTTTTTGAACAAACACTTCAATATGTGCCTGAAGGGAAATCCACTTGTACTGGAGCTGTCATTCGTCCAGAAATCTTTGAAGGTGTAAGGAAAGAAGGGTTAAGAATTACTGGCCTAACAGGAGAGAAGCCGGTTTTCATTATTATGGGGGGAAGTCAGGGATCCGCTGTTTTAAATGCAGCTGTAAGAAAAGAACTTCCAACTTTGCTAAAAAGGTTTGAAGTCATTCATCTATGCGGTAAAGGTAACATAGATGAGGCATTAGAATATACAGCAGGATATACCCAATTTGAATATGTCACTGAAGGTTTGCCGCATTTATTAGCAGCTTCGGATTATGCGGTTTCTAGAGCTGGATCCAATTCGATTTTTGAATTGCTATCGATTCATAAGCCTATGCTGCTAATACCGCTTTCGGCGTCGCAGAGTAGAGGAGACCAAATACTGAATGCATCGCTTTTTAAATCTTTAGGGATAGCAGCGGTAATGATGGAGGAAGAGCTTGAAAACAGCTCTTTAGAAGAAAAATTAATAGAACTTACCCAAAATAAGGATGAATTCATTTTAAATATGCAGCATCTATCAAACACAAAAACACCTGAAAAAATGGTCGAATTGATTCTTTCATGCAAAAAATAGCTGAAATAGTCATTTTTCAGTGATTTTAGTAGTGAAATACTGTTGCACTTAGAGAAAAACAAGTGTATTCTTGTGGATGGCATAAATGGCAAATCTATAGGGTGAAACCCTTTCGGTAATAAGATTTGCGTGGTAATATGAATAAGAATAAACAATATAAAACACAACAGGCCAAAAGGCAAATGTGGAGGTCATTTTACATGTCGAACAATGTTGGTGCCCAACGTTCACCGTATGCTGTTTTTTCCGGTCCGAACCTTGGGTATATAATGGAAATGTACGAACAGTTCAAAGAGGCGCCCGAATCGGTGGATCCTGAACTCGCAAATATGTTCAGACACTACGGAGCTCCTGCAGTGAATGGAGGAGGCGAACGAACGGCAGACTCTGCAGCAGTCTCACCAGAAAACTTCGGAAAAGTGCTTTCAGCTTATACGTTGATTGATGCTATCCGTACATATGGACATCTTGCATCGGATATTTATCCGTTGAATGATCGTCCAAAAGATACATCACGTTTGGAACTATCTTACTATGGATTGACGGAAAGCGATTTACAATCAATGCCGGCCTCCTTGTTCTTGAAACATGTACCGTCGACAGTTGAAACTGGTTTGGATGCAGTAAACTACCTTAAATCGATGTACACCGGAAAAATCGCATATGAATTTGCCCATATCATTGACGAGGAAGAACGCAATTGGATTCAATCAAAAATTGAAAACGGAGAGGTATCTGTTCAATTGTCTAGCGAAGACAAAAAAGCTTTGTTGGAACGCTTGACGAAAATTGAAGGATTTGAGAAATTCATTCACCGTACATTTGTTGGAGCGAAGCGCTTCTCAATTGAAGGCTTGGACACGTTAGTTGTTCTATTGGACGAATTAATTCGCCGTTCAGAACAAGACAAAATGAAAAAAGTGTTGATCGGCATGGCGCACCGTGGCCGCTTAAACGTGTTGACCCATATTTTAAACAAACCATATGAAATGATGTTTGCAGAATTTGCAGGCGTGCCTACTGATCCATTTGTTCCTGAGGATGGTTCTCTGATTACGACACGCGGGTGGTTCGGCGATGTTAAATACCATATGGGAGCTCTATATAAAGGAAAGTCTGGCATGGATCGATTCCTTGCTTACAACCCTTCTCACCTTGAAGTTGTCAACCCTGTCGTTGCTGGCCAAACACGTGCTGCACAGGAAACTACAACAGAAGCTGGTATGCCAGAGCAAGATATGAAGTCAGCCTATGCGATTATGATTCATGGAGATGCTGCATTCCCTGGACAGGGGATTGTGCCTGAAACATTCAACTATAGTCGAATTCGCGGTTTCAAAACGGGTGGTTCGATTCATATCATTGCAAACAATACAATTGGATTTACGACGGAGTTTTACGATTCCAGATCTACAAATTATTCGTCAGACCCAGCAAAAGGCTTTGAAGTTCCTGTGCTGCATGTTAATGCCGACAGCCCGGAAAGTGTCATTGCTGCTGCTGCTTTCGCTTTTGAATATCGCCAGAAGTTCGGCAAAGATATCTTGATAGATTTAATCGGCTATCGTCGCTATGGGCATAACGAAATGGATGAACCGTTAGTTACGAATCCAATGATGTATCATAATATCCATAAACATCCAACAGTTCGTCAGCTTTACGGTTCCGAACTTGTAGAGAAAAATATTTTGAACGATGCAGAAGTTGATCAATTGGATGCGGATGTATTTGCTATGATGCAAGCTGCATATGATCGTGTGAAAGAGCAATCGGCAGATAAGAAGAAATTGTCCAATGCGACTCCTGATGTTGTCCTCGCAGGCATGCCAAGAGACCTTGAAACAGGGGTTGAAGCAGAGAGACTGCAAAAAATGAATGAAGAATTGCTTACTTATCCTGAGAATTTCACTGTTTTCAGCAAGTTGGATCGTATTCTGAAACGTCGTGAAGAGCCATTCAAAGGAAAGGGGAAAATTGATTGGGCACATGCTGAGCAATTAGCTTTCGGGTCCATTTTACAAGATGGTAAACCAATTCGCATTACTGGGCAAGACGTGCAACGCGGTACTTTCGCTCATCGTCACTTAGTACTCCATGATGAGAAAAATGGCGAAGAGTATGTGCCACTTCACCATATTAGCGGGTCGAATGCTTCTTTCGTAGCGTATAACAGCCCATTAACTGAATTTGCTGTTGTTGGCTATGAATTCGGCTATAACTTGGAGAAAGACCAAGCATTATCCATTTGGGAAGCACAATATGGAGACTTTGCAAATATGGCACAAGTTATGTTCGACCAGTTCATCTCTGCAAGCCATTCAAAATGGGGTCAGCAATCAGGTCTTGTCATATTGCTTCCTCATGCATATGAAGGCCAAGGACCGGAACATTCAAGTGCACGCCTTGAAAGATACTTGCAATTATGCGCGGAAAACAACTGGACAGTTGCAAACATTTCAAGTGCTGCGAACTACTTCCACGTACTTCGCAGGCAAGCTAAAATGTTAGGTACTGAAGCTGAAAGACCACTTGTCATCGTATCCCCTAAATCATTGCTTCGTCACCCGCTTGTAGGAGCTGAAGTAAGTGATTTAGCTGAAGGACATTTCAAAACGGTCTTGGAACAGCCAGGAACTGGACAAAAACCAGAAAAAGTGAAAAAAATACTATTTGCTAGCGGTAAAATGGCGATTGATTTAGCTGAGAAAGTGAAAGATGGCGAAGGATTCGATCATTTGCACATCGTACGCGTTGAACAGTTATATCCATTCCCATCCGAAAAAATTGCTGAAATCCTTTCGCGTTATCCAAAAGCGAAAGAGCTTGTCTGGGTTCAAGAAGAGCCGAAAAACATGGGATCTTGGTCATTCGCACATCCATACTTATTGGAAATTGCCGAGGGCAAAAAAGTTTCCTATGTCGGAAGAATCCACCGCGCAAGCCCATCCGAAGGTGATGGAGAATCGCATAAAATTGAGCAAACACGTATTATCGAAGAAGCTCTCAAAAAATAAAATGTTTATTGTTGAATATTTGAATATGCCTGCGCCGTTGAAACGGTAGATTAGAGGAGGAATTTATTGTGGCAGAGATCAGAGTACCTGAACTTGCAGAATCGATTACAGAAGGAACAATTGCTAAATGGTTGAAACAACCAGGTGAAAGTGTTGATAAAGGAGAATTCATCGTTGAATTAGAAACGGATAAGGTCAACGTTGAGGTTATTTCTGAAGAAGCGGGAGTTATTCAAGAACTATTAGCTTCAGAAGGTGATACGGTTGAAGTCGGTCAAGTGATCGCTGTAGTAGGAGAAGGTTCTGGATCACCAGCGGCTCCAGCTCCAAAAACAGAAGAAAAAGCACCTGAGCAACAACAGGCAGCTGCACCTGCACCTGCACCTGCACAAACTCCGGCAACTGAAGAATTCGCATCTTCAGACCGTACGATCGCAAGCCCGGCAGCAAGAAAATTGGCTCGTGAAAAAGGCATCGATCTTTCGGCGGTATCACCTGTAGATCCAATGGGCCGCGTTCGGGTTCAAGATGTGCAAGCGCACAGCAATGCTCCAAAAGCTCCAGCAGCTGCACAACCAGCACAAATTGCTGCACCAGTGCAAGATGGCCGTGAAACACGTGAAAAAATGACGCGCCGCCGTCAAACAATTGCTAAACGTCTTTTGGAAGTTAAACAATCGACTGCAATGTTAACGACATTCAATGAAATTGATATGACTGCAGTTATGGAATTGCGTTCTCGCAAAAAAGACGAATTCTTCGATAAGAACGATGTTCGCCTAGGCTTCATGTCGTTCTTCACGAAAGCAGTTGTAGCTGCACTTAAAAAATATCCATACGTCAACTCTGAAATTGACGGCGATGAATTGATCATGAAACATTATTATGACATCGGTATTGCAGTATCTACTGAAGGTGGATTAGTCGTTCCAATCGTACGTGATGCAGATCGTAAAAATTTCGCTGAAATCGAAGCGAATATTGGAGAACTTGCTGCAAAAGCACGCGACAATAAATTGACTTTGGCTGATATGGCAGGCGGATCATTTACAATTACAAACGGTGGAGTATTTGGTTCCCTAATGTCTACTCCAATCCTAAATGGTACACAAGTAGGTATTTTAGGAATGCATACTATCCAAAAACGCCCAGTTGCGGTTGGCGATAAAGTGGAAATCCGTCCAATGATGTATATCGCTCTGTCGTACGATCACCGTGTAATTGACGGAAAAGACTCTGTTGGATTCTTGAAAATGGTAAAAGAATTGATTGAAAACCCTGAAGATCTTCTTCTTGGATCCTAATTGGCCTGATGTAATTGGACCTCAGACTGTAGACAAAGTTCCATTTCACTTTGTCTACAGTCATTTTGCAATTTACAGTAATAAAAAAGCATATCCTCTCTTTGTTTAGAAACGTTAGACATGTGGCAGGCAGTGCACAACGTATCCTGCGAATTCGCGTGAAGTTTAAAAAGCCGAATGTGATATAATTGTTTATTAAGGGGACGGCAACACGGTATGTGAACGTTTCCTCAACAAGCTGTAGCCCGATAGTATCGGGCCTTTTCATTATAGAAAAAAGGTGTGGTATATTTTGTCAAATTTTAAAGAATGGACAACATCTCCGACAATCCGCACAGTTACTTGCAAACATACAGATGCAGCAAAATATGTAGTGAGTAATGTGTTAACTCCGGGTAAAGAATACGAAGTAAAAAATGAAACAGAAGAATTCATTTTTGTCGTCGACAATACCGGCAAAGTCGGCGGATATTATAAAACATATTTTGAATAATAATCGCCCGGTTAATATTAGCCGGGCGTTTTTAATGAGGAGGCACTTATGAATTCATTGATTGAAAGTGAAAAAATAAAACGCAATAAAAGAATATATGATGCAAAAGACGAAGCGTTAATCCAAGAGGGAGGTTACGTTTCTCCGATCTCTACTCTTTGGGATGATATTTTAGTCGGCATCGTTTTGAAAAAGCCTGTCCTTTTAAAAGGCCCTTCTGGTTCTGGAAAAACGAGACTATCACAAAGCATTTCCCACTTTTTCAATCAACCGATGCATAGTGTCAATTGCTCGGTCGATTTAGATGCTGAGTCGCTTTTAGGATTTAAAACAATCATTAGCAAAAATGGTGAAACGCATATCGAATTCGTAGAAGGACCAGTTATTGAAGCGATGAAAAAAGGACATATATTATATATCGATGAAATCAATATGGCTAAGCCTGAAACATTGCCAATTCTTCATAGTGTATTGGATCACCGAAGAATGATGACGAATCCTTTTACTGGCGAGGTCATTCATGCTCATGATGATTTTACCGTCATAGCGGCAATCAACGAAGGTTATATTGGGACATCTCCAATGAATGAAGCTTTGAAAAATCGTTTTCTTTCATATAGCATTCCTTATTTATCCGGTGAGCAATTGAAAGAACTGATGGAAAAGCTGTTCCCAAACGCGGAACAAAGTTTAGTTCAAACAATGCTAAATATTAGTGCAGACTTGCAAAAACAAGTAATGAATGGATTATTGGATGAAGAAGCGGCATCCATTCGAAGCATATTGGATGCGTTAAGCTTATCTGAGCATATGCCTATATTGCGCGCAGTCCAATATGCGATAGCAGAAAAGTTGGACGATCCAATAGAACGAAGCCTCGTTATGGAATTGTGTGAAACTTGGGTGAAGTGAGGGATTCGCGATGACAAAAGTAAATCGGTTCATCCAATTCAATGACGAAATGGTCGATGTCAACCAAATGTTACTTTATGAAAGAATTGGCAGAGCACTATCAGATGCGCCATTTTTGGAGTTGACGGAGCGTAAGTTGATGGAAATCAGGCCAGCTGAAGGCGGCATTTCTATGAGTGTTTATTGGCGTCATCGTCCAGATCATATTATGCATGGCGGAAGATTGTCGGATATTTATTTATTGACTGCTGGTTTTTGGAGACATTTTTCCGTTCCTGAATGGGTTTCATACCGGCTTTCATATCGTACGCATCCATTACGAAAATTTGCGGAAGAATTATTGCTTCTTATCGAGGAATTCCGTCTCATTGACGCAACTATTAAAGAAAGGGCAGGAACGGAGGAGGCATTTCAAATCCGGAAGGAAGTAATGCTACGTTTCCATAAAGATCATTTTACTATTAATTATCAAAAAGGATTTGTAGCAGATGCATTACTGAATATGATGTACATTTCCTTGAATGAAGGTATGCATACTTCAATTCCAAAAGAATGGAGCTATGGTCCTGGAACTATTCCTTTGCCGATTGACCATATCCATACAGCATTATCATTTGCATATGATGCAAAGAGCACAAAGGACAGCCGATTAGTTGCCGAAAGGATTATTGCACTTTTGGAAGAGCAGCTTGAGGAAGATTTGCTTCATCAATATTATGCAATTGGCGACGCGTTAAACGAGAAGATTATCCCCTTCCATTATCATGAAGGCATGAAAGATGCAGAAAGTGGAGAAGGGGAAGTTAAAGAGACAATCGAAGAAGTGTTTCGTAGCTTCCACCGAGAAAATAAGAGTGAATCGGGTGTACACCTTGAATTTGAACTGGAGCATGGCCGATCAGGAAAAGGCGATGGCTCAAATGCAGTTGAAGGACATGAAGATGCTCAGATTGAAGAAATGGGGAAGGGCAGTTCTAAAGGCGATCAAAGTGAGAAACGATCTGATGAAGAAAGAGATGCTAAAAAGGGAAATAATTCACAACTCCATGCCGATCAATCATTCGGACCTGAGCATTTGAATGTCGTATATGAAGAAAGAGCGATTCAAATAAAAGATGAATATGAAAACAAGAAAAAAATAATTGCTTGGCGCGAAAATCAAAAGCCGTTTGTCCGTTCTTTTGTCGATGAGATGAAAAAAAGAATTGAACAAAAAAGGGAAGAGAAGAGAGAAGGGCTTGTAAAAGGTAGATTATCATCAAAATTGACTACGATGATGATCGATGAGCGACCTCGACCATTTTATCGAAAAAATATCCCTTCCACTCAGTTAGATGCTGTTTTTGGCCTGCTTGTAGATGGATCGGCTTCTATGGCCGATAAATTGGATGAAACAAAACAAGCAGTTCTTCTATTTCACGATGTATTGCGCGAATTACAAATCCAACATGAAATTACTTCCTACTATGAAGATGCAAATTATGCAACAAAGGAAAGTCAACCGAATGTATTTGAGTTGATGCATACATTTGCAGACAGAAACAAAGATGATAGCCTTTCGATTATGTCATTCGATGCAAACGAAGACAATCGTGATGGTTTTGCGATCAGATGGATGACAAAACGACTTTTAACTCGTCAAGAACAACATAAATTTCTGCTTGTTTTTTCTGATGGAGAGCCATCAGCATTTGGCTATGCCCAAAATGGTGTATTGGATACGAGGGAAGCTGTAGTAGAAGCAGAAAAATTAGGTGTTACTGTTATTCATTTATTTCTATCAGCTGAAGAGACAACAGTAGAACAACGTGCAGTGTTTACGATGATGTTTGGCAATAAATCAGCGGCATCAGACTCTGTTGAACAATTCACCGATCAAATATTGCGCATTTTGCGCAAAACACTTTCAATTGTCATCAACCAATAGAAAGGTAAGCATAGTCAATCACATACCAATTTTCAGACCAATTCTCATATGGATTGGCCTGTTTTTTTTAAAAATCTTATTTTCTCTTGAATTGTTATGTTATCATCAATAAAAGAAAATAAGAACAGGGGGAAATATTTGATGATTGATTTTCTATCAAATCAAACTGCTTATATCGATGACGTTGCAAATATGATATACAAAGAGTTTGTAGAAAAAACTAGTAGCAAAATGACTTTTCTGGAGGTGAAAAAATTCTTTTCAAATACTAAAATGGACGAATTCCCTATTACATTAATCGCACTAGAAGATGGAAAATGTATAGGTACCGTTTCAATCTTTGAAAATGATTTAAAGACACAAGATCTATACAAACCTTGGCTTGCGTCTTTATATACAAAACCTGAATTTCGTGGCAAAGGGGTAGGCCAAATCCTAATAACAGAAACGTTAAAAGTTGTAAAAGACTTAGGTTATAAAGAACTTTATCTGAGAACTGAAAATGCTGCCGAGTACTATAAAAATAGGGGTTGGGTTTTTATCGGCAATGCTTTAGATGCTAAAAATGAAAAGGTGGATATTTTCAAATTCGATTTAAAACAAGAAATTGGAGAGCGTTAACTATATAAGGCAACCTAAAAACGCTTGGATTATTCCAAGCGTTTAGATGCACTAATTATTATGTGATATTTAACCTGATTTTTGTATGATTTAATACTGTTAAAATAGGTTTTCTCCTATCGAAATTATTCTAATTGAAAGTGGCTTTCTTTAATTAGATCGGTCTTTGACGTTCTGTTTTTTCATGTACTGCCAATAGTCGCTGTTTCAATTCTTCTTCCATGCGTGCTATTTCTACTTCTGCAGCTTTTCGTTTTGCACGGCCGTCTGCTTGAATGACAAGTGTTTCTTCGATTGTTTGAATTAAATTTTCCTGTGTTTTTTTCAACGTGTCAATTTCGATAATGCCACGCTCATTTTCTTTAGCTGTCTCAATAGAATTAACCTTTAGCATTTCAGAGTTTTTCAGCAACAGATCGTTCGTTGTTTTTGTTACTAAACGCTGTGATTCGACAGCTTTTCTTTGACGATTTAATGTTAGCGCAATCGCAATTTGGTTTTTCCATAATGGAATGGACGTCATAATCGATGATTGAATCTTTTCAGCTAATGTTTGGTTCGTTTGTTGGATCATTCGTATTTGAGGAGCACTTTGAATTGTAATCTGTCTTGATAATTGCAAATCATAGAGGCGTTTCTCAAGACGATCCAAAAATTGTCCCATGTCATTCACTTCTTGGAATGCCATTTGATCGTTGCTTTCTTCTGCTTTTTTGCGCATTTCAGGAATGATGACATTTGCAATTTCATCGCGCTTCATTTCTGCAGCAGCGATATAAACATTCAACGCTTGGAAGTACGTTTTATTTTGCTCATATAAATTCTCCAACATATGAACATCTTCCATTAAGCCACGTTTAGAATGTTCTAATTGAACACCGATACGATCAATTTGCGTACTTAATTTCTGGTATTTCGTCATCATTTCTTGAATGGAACGGGTTGCTTTGCTGAAAAGGCGGCTTAAACCAGATTTTTTCTTATCGGAAAGATCTTCAGGGTCAATTTCTGAAAGTTTGCCCATTAGATCACTTAAGACATCTCCAACTGGTCCGATATCTTTACTCTGTACATGATCGAGCATTTTATGGGAAAACCGTGATAATTCATTTTGTGCATTGGCTCCATATGTGATAATTGCTTCATAATTGCCAACAGGGATCTGGGCAGCCAATTGCTTTGCTTTTTCTTGTTCTTCAGGAGACAGGCGATCAATTAGCTTTACGGCATTTTGCCCCTCTTTTTGTTCGGTTTGCATTTCTTTTGGTAGCAGAGGTTCATTTATATCGAATGGATTATCCAATAATTCGTCAAATGTCTTAACCTCATCATTTGTCGTACGATTTTCTGTCATTGTGCATTTCTCCTTTCATTTCAAGCAGAGGTTTATTCTTCTTCATCGTTACATCGACATAGTCGAGTTCAAACTGCAGCTGTTCAATGTCAGATGCCAAAGCGCCACGCAAGTCTTGCTCCAATTGTTTTGTGACATCATTTAACGTTTCTCTAGTATGCTGTAAAGCAATTCGGAGCTCCTGATCCTTTAGCGGTTGGTTGACTAGCATGGCATATTTAGATGTCAACTCGACAGCGGAGTCTAAGTGAGAATAAAAGAATTTCTCAACATGGTAAAATTTCTTCGGATTTTTACGAACGATAGATAATATCCTTTTGGATAAATTATTCATCTCATATACTTGTCGAAAAGCTTGAACAGATCTTACTTGTCCGTATAAGCTATTGAGTTGTTTTATTTTATTTTTCGCATCATTAATTTGCGTTTTAATATGTTTGTATTCGGAGCGAGACATGCTGAGCCTCTTTACATTGGACGAAATTTGGATTTGTTTAATGGTGAAATTCCCGCCAAGATAGATTGCGATCATTAGGCCCGTAGCAGGCAATACATGCATACCGATGCCTAAAGTGAAAATAAACCAGGATGCAAAGCTAATAGGTGCTGTTATAAAATGCCTTTGGAAAAAATCTTTTATCTCTTGCATAATCCTTAGGCCTCCTTACTTATCTATAATGTTTATACGTTTTATGAGCTAATAAGTTTCATTTTCATTACTTTCATTATAACTGAAAACCAGTTCAAATACATATCTTACGTATAAACGAACCGATTTTCTTGGATAGCGCCCAATGATTTGATAAAATGAAGGACACTCGCGGCCAAGTGGATGGGAGGATTTATAAAATGACATATGAAGTAATCTATATGAAGGCGGATTTTGAGCCATGGTGGATGTTTGAAGAATGGGAGACGATGGTGAAATCACGCCGTTCTTTTAGTACAGTTAATGAAGCGCAAGAATATTTTTATAAAATTAAAGGCGAATTGGAAAAAAGCCACGCACATTCTGCTCAAAAAAATGATTGTTTTTTCGCTTTTTGGTCTGATCAAGAACAGTTTTTTTGTGAAGGATGCGATGAAAATCTTCAACTATACCACGGAATTATCCTAATGGTTGATGGGAAGCCATCTCCGCATATATTAAGAAATAATTCGAATATTTGATATTGTCGTATTGACATTTATTTTCTATATGGTATAGTAACAATAAGTTAACACGTATGAACCGAAAGAAACGTATTCACGTATTACAAAAAGTGATCGGCGTTGTCGGTACTTTTTGTAATATGTGAATTTTTTTTGGGGATTCATGTATTAGAAAGAACATTATTTGGAGGTTTTTACACATGAAACAAGGTACTGTTAAGTGGTTCAACTCTGAAAAAGGCTTCGGTTTTATCGAAGTTGAAGGGGAAGACGATGTATTCGTACACTTCTCTGCAATTCAGGGAGAAGGTTTCAAAACATTGGACGAAGGTCAACATGTAGAATTCGAAGTTGTTGAAGGCAACCGTGGTCTACAAGCTGCTAATGTAGTTAAACAATAATTCGCCAACTAAGAAGAGGTGCCTATCATTGGGCACCTCTTTGACTTCGTTATGGCTGTGATACTGATTCCAATGTAGACGTAACGACATATTCTTCTCCATTTTCAAGCTTCATGATGGATTCTCGTTTCACTTCACCGACCCCTTTAGCGAAGTATTTACGGTTAATGGCATCCTTTTCTTTGGATTCAATGACAAACGCGTCATTGAATGTTTGATAAGGTGTTTCAACAGTTACCCCTGTTTCGACGATTTCCCATTTGTCGAAAGTAGTGCCGACTTCAAATGGCTGTCTTAAATATACGCCTGCTGGCTTCATTTTATTAATTTCGTCTAATGTTGGGAAGTCTTGTTCGTTTTCGACCACATCGTAACTAATTGTAGTAACTTCGTCTTCTCCTATTTTATAAATATACCTTGTCAAAGCACCGCCATTATTTTCATGTACAATTACATAATGTTCATATGGCTGGGCAAAATCTATGTCCAATTCTGCAAATTCGTTTCCTTCCCCTTTAAAATGCGCTTTTGAACCATCTGGCAAAAAATAATCGAGCAAGCTCATATCGACTTTAGTAGGATTTTCCATATTCACATTTGGATTAGTGGATTCGCCGCTATTGCCTGAGTTATTGAGTGTCGTTGTGTCCTTCCGTGAACAACCTGCAATGACTAAGATTGAAAAAGTAAGCAGGATGAATAGTTTTTGCACTTTCATTGTATACACTCCTCGTATATTAGTAGTAAGAGCTCTTTCCGATAGAATTTCCAGTTGATCCGGACAGCTGGAGGCCGTCTATTGGACTCCTATAGGAAATGGATGCCTTACGGCTTCCC